>JABDJF010000612.1 GCA_013002645.1 Myxococcales bacterium | reverse complement strand
CCTTTGCGCAGCATGGAATGACGGTGATCACGGACGCAGGCTTTCATCCTGGTTTGCCAGCTGCCCTGGTGCGACACGCTGCCCTGCACTTCGACCGACTGAAGGTAGCCAACGTTAGCAGCTACATCGGCATCCGGTGGAAGGAGCTCGAGCTCTCTCCCAATACGATGGAGGAGTTCGCCGACGAGCTGAACCACTTCGATCCGAGAGTTTTCAGGGACAAGAAGTGGGAACGAATCCCGCTGACGAAGTTGAGCAGCACGACTTCTGATTTCGGCGAGGGGATTGGGACACGACAGTGCACGCCCATGTACATGCATGAGCTCGAGGCGCTGCCGGAGCAGATACCTTCACTCGAAGAAACCGGCTTCTTCATCTCGGGTTTCGACTGGTTCACCAACAACATCGCAACCATGCTGACCATGCTGCTCGCCCGCATGAACATCAGCTGGCTGACGCGGCTCGCGGGCCGCTTCTTCTTCTGGAGCGCAGGCGCCTTTGCCAAGCCGCCATTCCTCACCGTGCTGCAACTAGAGGCGCGTGGAATCAGCCACGGAGCGGACAAGACGATGCTCATCCGCCTCTCCCATGAAGATGCCTACTGGTTCACGGCGATTCCTGTCGCAGCCTGCATCTTTCAATGGCTCGAGGGCGGCCACGAGCCCGGCCTCTACTTCCAGTCTCATTTCCTCAAACCCGCAACCCTGGTGGAAGTCCTATCGAAGTTGGGGATACGAGTGCGAGTCAGCGAGGCTCCATAGGCTCCCGGCGTCTCAGCCCTCGAACGAGAGCGGCTTGGCCCACGCCTCTTGGGCGATCGCTTTGGCGTCGGCTTCGATGTTGTCGCCGTGTGCGATCACGATTCGCTCGAAATCCCACTCGAGGATCCGTTGCAGCGAGCGTTTCGCCGCCGCTTTGTCCTTCCAACCCATCTGATACTCGGGCGCCGGTCGTGGTCGGTCCCACATGTGCATAACGGCCTTCCACCAGAGCTTCAGCACCCAATCCGTGCCCTCGGTTTTGTCGCCGATGTTCTCGATGAGATCCGTGAGAACGAGCGTTTTCGAAGGCCGGTCGAAGAAGGCGACCTCCCAAATGAAGCGGTTCCCGCGAACGAGAGCTTGATCGAGCTCGCCACTCCAAGGGTCGGGCGCATGGTCGGAGAGGAACCAATCGAACTCGAGGTCGGGGCACTTGCGCTCGACGCCGGGGCAGATCCACGTAGCAGCGTCTGGATAGGCATCCTGCCAACCGGCGACGTGGAAGTAGTGGTAGCTACCCGGAGCCACGACATGCGCAACGGGTCCAATATCCTGAAGTCGCGCGAACAGTGCGTCGTCGATCGGACACGGCGAATGCACGAGCACGCTGCCGTCGTTCAACCGGATGAATGTCGCGCGCGCGAAGAAGTCGGCGCCCGCATAGTGAACCGGATACTTCTTCAGCCAGATCCGGCCTGGAACATACTCGGTCAACCGCGTGTCTAGAGTCGGGGCGCTCATCTCGGCTCGAGCCTACCCCCGCCCGATTAGTGGCACCAGCAAGCAGAACCTTGCACTTACGAAATGGCTCCTACGGGCTGACAGAGTCATGGTAGGAACGTACCGTCATGGAACCAACAATCGTCACATGGGTGCTGATGGTTTGGGGTGCGATCACCTTGGCGCCGTTGACCGCTGTGCAGCTGGCGCTTCTCTCGAGCCCACACAGCGCTCGGTCGAAGGAGTGGGTGATCGGCAAAGGCGAGGACTGGCGGGACAGGAGCCATTTTCGATTTGCCCTCGGCGCCGCTTGGGCTGATTGGCTCCTTGTCATCCCGCTCTTCGTAGCCGGCGTGGTCGGGGTGCTTCGCGGTGAGGCCTGGGGATATGTCCTCTTCGGAGCGGCAGCGACGATCTCGCTCTACATCAACATCATCCTGTGGTTCATGGAGAAGGAATACGTCTATCCCTCGCGCGGACCACTCAAGTACTTCACGTACTACTGGGGATTCTTCGTCTACTGGGGGGCACTCGCCCTGGCCTATTCGGCTCTACGCGTCAGTGGAATCGAGCTCTGACGAAACCAGAAGAACATACCTTGTTGCCATACCCCTCAGTCGCATTCGCCAGTTGGCGGGAGGCTGGTGCAGCGA
>JABDJF010000691.1 GCA_013002645.1 Myxococcales bacterium | reverse complement strand
ATCAACGACGACAACTGCACACCCATTCCGCCGGACCGCTGCTCGGTCGTTCCCGCCAATCTCCGATTCCGCGACCCTGGGGCGGCGCTGAGGCTCATCCCCGTCGAAGGGCTGATTCGCGGCGAGGTATCGATCGGGTCGTTCTCGGACGGGATGGGGGTCTCGACCGACGGCCGACGCATCTATGTTCCCGTGCGAAGCGATGCCAACCTGACCTTCATCGACGTGGACGACGAAGGACAGCTCCGCTGCGGCGGCGCGTTTGGCCAGCCGCACACATGCTCGAGCACCTATCGAACGGGCAGCGCGGAGTTGGTGAATCCAACGCTCAATCTCTCCCTGCCGCCGGACCCGGTCGATGTCTACGTCGGCGACCTGGCGGCAGACTTTGCGACCGATCCGGATGATCCCGCCTTCCGTGGCGACTACATCTTGATGGCGCACCGCGAGGGCCGCGCGAGCATGTTTTTCGATCAGTTCCGTCCCGGCGGCCCCGAACCGCAGAACCGCCCCCGGCTCGCGGCGACCATCGACCGGCTGGCGCCCGAACAGGTGACCATTACCTACGAGCCGGGGGCGAAGCGAGCCTGGATTCCGAGCGCCGAGGTGCCTGCGATCATTCGGCTTGGCATCGGCATCGACGGAGACCCGACGCAAAGCTACCTGTTCGATGCGGGCCCGCTCTTCGTATCGGGGCTCGACCAAGGCAGGAGCAATCGAGACATCCGATTCGATCCACGCCCGGGGCGGAACCTCGCTTACATCGTTTCGCGATCGCCAGAAGCCCTGATCGTGGCCCGAAGCGAGGTCGCAGGCGGAGACCTCAGCATGGTCGCGCAGATCCCGAGCTGCGGGGACCCTTCTCGCATCCAAATCGCGGAGGTCCCGGCACGCGGGGCCACCGTCGTCCTCGCGTTCGTGAGCTGCTTCCTCTCGCGCAACGTCCAAGTCATCGACACCGACTTGTTTCAGGGGCTGACGACCTTGACCAACATCAGCGGCGCCTTCGAGTTCGTGATCGACGCGCCACGCCGCCTCATCTACATCGCCGATTTCAGCACCTCGGTGATTCGCGTGGCCGATCTACAGCCCATCATAGACTGTCTGGAGTCGACGGGCGCCGATGAGGCCACGGAGTGTGCGCCGAGGCTCATTGGTCTGGTCGGCCTTCCACAGCCGGTCTCGGAGCTGCCTCGATGACGCGCGTTCTCGCAATGGCCCTCGCCGCCTCTATGCTCCTGGTCGCGTCGTGTCGAAGGGGTGCGACCAACGTTGCCCTCGCGTCCTTGAATCGCTCCGCAAAGCTCCAGTTTTTGTGCGCCGACATCGAACTGGGCGCCGGCAATCAGTTCGTTTTGCAGGAGCTGCTGCCATCAGGGCTCTGCGACGGTGAGACCGTCGTCGCGCCAGAGCTCGAGCCTCAGTTCCTTGGCGCGGTCACCCAGATCGAGCGTGGTGAGGTCGCAGTCGTCAACTTCACCTCAGGGATCATCGCCAACACGAGCCCCACGATACCCGGGGTGACCGCGGTCACGGTGGACGAGCAGCCCACGGGCATCCAAATCTCGCCGTTCCAGCCCGAATACACCTTTTTGACTAGCTTCAGCGCGAAGAGCCTTCAGGCCGTTCCAACCGAGGCGCTCCTCACAGGGACCACGACGCTGCCGACGCCCGAGCCGCAGCGCTTCGACGCAGGGCCGACCGACCTAGCATTGCACGAACGCGCGCAAAGCTCGTTCATGATGAACGAAGACGGGCAGGTGACCGGCGCCCAATACAGCGTCGACTACCGCTACCTCTATGCGGCCATCCCGGCTCTCGGCGCGGTCGCTCAGGTGCGCGTGATCATCAACCCCGTCTCCGGTGGGCAGTATCTCTTGCCGCCCGTTCTGCTGCCGCTCGACACCTTGGGTTGCCCGGTGGACCCAGTGCCACCACCGGATTCCGACGGCAATGACTACAACCGAATTTGCCCGCAGGACGAAACGGGCAGAAACGACCCGGCGGCTCGGGTCATCAAGACCGTCACCACGACGCAACCCTGCTTCGAGGGTCCAGAGACCGGCCCGCGCCCGGTCGCGCTGACGATCGATCGCGGCATGGAGCAAGGAAGTGCGTCTCAGTCGGGCACGGGCGACGAGACCGACGACGTCTTGCTGGTCGCGGACGCCAATCAACCGTTGATCCATCGCTTCGCGCTCGGCCCAGACGGCGCGATGCCCTTGGATCCGATCATCACCGCAACGCCGACTTCTGAAATCGACGTGACCCCGTTGGTGCCGGCCAGCTCCGCGCTCGACGACCAGGCCGCGACGCAACGTTACCTTTACGCCGTGAGCGCCATCGACAGCAGCATCCTGGTGGTCGACTACAGCGAGGACCCCGAGGGCACGCCCGAGGAAGAGCAGACCTTTGGCGCCGTGCTTCCGGTCCTTGCGGGTGTCTCGGCGCGGGCGAACGAGGAGAACGGCGAATCCCGCGATCGCGTTCGCTTCGCGTTTTCAAACGTCCGCGCAATCGAAGTCATCTCGCCGTCTTATGAGCTCGAGGATGACCCGGACGGCACCGGCATGCGGGTCCCCGACGACTTCATCTGTGACCCGCGCGACGGAAACGCCCTGGCACTGGCGCAGAGCCCGACCAACATGCGCGGCGTCTTTTTGGCGGTGAGCCTCTCGAACGGCACTATGTTTTTCCTCGACATCTACGATCTGAACGCGCCTTGCAGGGGAGGCGCGTGCAATCTCGTGGAGACGGGCGCGGACCGGCTGGCGAGTATCCGTCGGCACCGGGATCGATTCCGGTTCACGCCCGCGACGGCCACGGTCGTTGCGATCGACGGCAGCCCATCGCTTCAGTTCAATTCGGCGCCCGGAAGGCTGGTCGAAACGGACGGAGAGGCGCAGGGCTCGGCCGGCCCGGGGCTCGAGTTCATCGACTGCCCGCCCGAGACGAGCATCGACGCCGAGGGTGCGACGCGCGTCGGTTCTTCGATGATCAACGTCTTTGGCGCGCCCTCTGCCAGTTCGACAGGCGACGCGCTGATCTGCGCATCTTCGCAGGTTTGGAGCAGCTTCTCGCAGGGCTGGGATGCACGTTGGCAGGGCTTGATCCCCAACTCCGAGGGGGGCCTCGGGCTCTTTGCCGACGAGAATCTCGAAGGCACCGAACAGGGCGACTGGTTCCAAGCAGGCGACGTACCCTTTTGCCGGGTCGGCGTGCTGGGTCCACAGGCCGCCGACGCCGCGCTCGTCGAATCCTATGTCGGAGATCGGCTCGTCATCACCGGCGATCTGCCACCGAGCACCCGCGACGACCCCGATTGCGACGACTTCCAGGAACTGATGGAAAACCTCGACGAACGTCAGGTCTGGTTTCCCATCGTCCAGGCATTCAACGATGAGCTCGAGATCGGGGAGTCAACAAACACCAACAGGTACACCCTCGCCGAAGTCCGAGCATGCTTCCCTGAGTTCACGCAGTACCAAATCCACACGCAGGAGGCGTACACCGTGACCGGCACCGCGTCCGGCTTCATCAACCGGGTCAATCCCGGCGCCGATGGAGAGTGCGTCCTAGACCCGAGTCGACCCGTCGATCTACCGACCGCCGACGACGAATTCGTGGATGTGGACACCTATCTTTCGGGGCGCGCCTTCGCCAGCAAACAGTACATCAATCCCCTCGTGAGCTTTCAGATCGGCCCATTTCCGGACGATGCAGGTGATCCAATCCCCGACGCCACCGTTCTGAATTTCAACATCAGCAATCAGTTCGGGAGGCTGGTCCTCGACACCAGCCTAGGTATCACGTCGCTGCCCTCCTCGATGCTGTTTGCCCCGCAGCAAGACCAGCTCTACTTCGTGGATTTGGAAATCGGGGTCCGGCGCATCGTCTTTTCTCCGCTTAACATCGTCCAGACTTTTGAGTAGACCCGGTTCATGGGGGTAGCTGGGACGGCGCGAAAAAAAGATCACAGCCCGGTCATGCGCCAGTTTCTCCGCGCCAAGGGGCAGCACCCTGATGCGATCGTATTCTTCAGGCTCGGGGACTTCTACGAGATGTTCTACGAGGACGCGGTTCGGGCGGCGGGCATCCTGGACATCGCGCTGACGTCTCGAGGCACCGACCCTGACGGCAACAAGATCCCGATGGCGGGAGTGCCGCACCACGCGGCGGCCGGATACCTCGCCGGGCTGCTCCGTCACGGAGAGAAGGTGGCGATCTGCGAGCAGATGGCAGAATCCTCGAGCGCTCGTGGCGTCGTGCCGCGCGAGGTGGTCCGGGTGGTCACGCCGGGGCTATGCCTCGAGCCCGACGCCCTCGACGCACGCGCTGAAAACTTTCTGGTTGCCGCAACGCAAGACGGCGGCGTGGCGGCGCTCGAGCTGTCGACCGGCACGCTCAGAGCCTGCGTGCTCGAGCTCGGCCCGCAGTGGGTGGGCGAGCTCGTGCGCCTCGATCCCGCCGAAGTGCTCGTCGAGTCGGGCGCGCGCGAGCTCGAAGCGCTCTGCAAGCAATGCCTGCCCAAGTCGGCCCTGCGAAGCGTGGGTCTACCACCTGACGCTCAGCGTTTGAATGAGTGGCTGAGCGCCGAGCAGGCCGCCGAGCTGTCTAGCAAAGCGCCCGCGGCCCGGGCGGCGTCGCTGGTGCTCGACTATGCGAAGAAGCACAAGGCCGACTCGCCGATCCACGCGGCCACGCTGTACGCAGCCGGCGACCGCCTGGTCCTCGACGATGCGGCGGTCCGCAACTTGGAGCTGGTGCGCACCTTGGACGGCGAGCGTCGGGGCTCGCTTCTGCATCTGCTCGACGACACCAAGACCGCAATGGGCGCCCGCGCGCTTCGGGCGCGACTGCTCGCACCGCTGACCGACCTCGAGCGCATCCGGCGGCGCCATGATGCCGTGGAGCTCTTTTTCGCGGACGCGCGCAGCCGCGATCAGGCCAGGGCGCGACTCGCGGAAATCGGTGACATCGAGAGGCTTTCGGTGCGCACCGCAGTCGGGCTGGCAAACCCGCGAGACCTGGGCGTGATCCGAAACAGCCTCGCCAGCGCCGCGGCGCTTCACCGGGGCCTGTCCGCGCGCCCCGGCAGCGCGCTCGACGACTCGATGGCGTCGCTCGAGGGCGTGGACCTCTGCACCGACGTGCTCGACCTTTTGCAGGCCGCTTTGGTCGACGAGCCTCCGGCGATTGAAAGGCAGGGCGGCATTTTTGCCGACGGTCACCTTGCCGAGCTTGACGAGCTTCGAACACTTTCGACGACAGCCAAAGACATCCTTCTCGACCTCGAGCGGCGCGAACGAAAGCGCACTGGCATCGGCTCGCTCAAGATCAAGTTCACCCGAGTCTTCGGGTACTACATCGAGATCACCAAATCCAAGCTCGACGCCGTCCCCGACGACTACGTTCGCAAGCAGACCATCGCCAACGGCGAACGATTCATCACGACCGAGCTGGCAGAGCTTCAAGACCGCATCCTGCACGCCGACGAACGTTCCCGCGCCCTCGAGTCGGCGGCGTTTGCGGACTTGCGCAAGGCAATTGGCGAGCAAGCGCCACGTCTTCATCGGCTGGCCCGGGTCATCGCGGCGATCGACACGAGTGCGACGCTGGCGGAGGTCGCCCAGCGCCGCGGCTATGTCCGACCGGACATCGATTCCAGCCGGACGCTCTTCCTCGAAGACAGCCGTCATCCCACCGTCGAGTGCTTCGCCGCCAAGGACGGCTTCGTCCCCAACACGATCGAGCTAGACCCGGAGGCCACGCGCTTCATGCTGCTGACCGGACCCAATATGTC
>JABDJF010000610.1 GCA_013002645.1 Myxococcales bacterium | reverse complement strand
AAGGCGAGGGTGCCCATGGCCACTTTCCAGCCGTTGTTGATGCCACCGACGACATGGTCCTTTTGCGCCTTGGCCCCATCGAAAAAGACCTCCGCGAACTCGGAGCTTCCGCCCATCTGTTGGATCGGGCGCACCTCGATACCGTCTTGTTTCATCGGAACGAGAATGCAGCTGATGCCTCGATGCTTGGGCGCTTCCGGATCGGTCCGGCAGAGTACGAAGCACCAGTCCGAGTACTGCGCACCCGAGGTCCAGATCTTCTGACCCTCGATCACCCACTCATCGCCGACCAAAGTGGCTTTGGTCTGCACGTTCGCGAGGTCAGAGCCTGCGCCGGGTTCCGAGTAGCCCTGGCACCAGATTTCATCGCCTGAAACGATGGGCGGCAGGAATCGATCTTGTTGTGCAGGCGTGCCGAAATGAATCAGGGTCGGACCGAGAAGCGTTTCGCCGATGTGGCCCACGTTCCCCGGTCCGTTCGCGCGAACGTACTCCTCGTTGAAAACCGCTTCCTCCTTGATCGAACAAGCGCGTCCGCCGAACTTTTTGGGCCATCCAATGCAGTTCCAGCCGGAAGCGCCCATGACCTTGCCCCAGGCCACGCGCTCTTCGACGTAGGTGTCTTGATCGCCGGAGGCGCCTCGTCCCTGTAGGTCCTTGAACGGGCCATCGAGTTGCTCTTGGAGCCAAGCACGCGCCTCTCGGCGAAATGCCTCTTCTTCTTTGCTCAGCTGGATCTCCATCACAAACCCATCTGCACTGCGACTCGCTCACGGTGAAAGGCAGGGCTGCCGAATAGATTCTCGGTAGCCTTGGCGCGCTTGAAGTAAAGGTGCGCCGGGTGCTCCCAGGTGAAGCCGATTCCGCCATGAATCTGGATCGTTTCGGCGGCGCAGTGAAAGAAAGCATCGGAGCAATACGCCTTGGCACCAGACGCCGCTTCTTCCAAGCCGTCACCATCCTGAGCCACGAGGGCACTGGCGTAGAAGGCGGCCGAGCGTGCAGACTCGATCATCGTCAGCATGTCCGCACACTTGTGCTTGATCGCCTGGAACGAACCGATCGGCCTACCGAACTGTCTTCGAACCTTTGCGTACTCGACCGACATCTCGAGGCACATTTCGGCCGCGCCCACTTGCTCCGCAGCGAGCGCGATCCTCGCGCGATCCAGGGTTCGCTCGCAGAGCTCCCAGCCTCGACCTTCGTCACCTAGCAGGGTGTCGCCGGAGACGAGCACATCACTGAGATCGACGGACGCCAGTCGCCGAGTTTGATCCATGCTTGGCAGCCAGGTGCGTTTCACGCCTTCGGCGCTTCCAGGCACCAGGAACAGGCTCACGCCTTCGGTGCCGGCGCTGCGTTTGGAACGCGCCGCGACGATCATCAGATCCGCGGTGTGCCCATCGAGGACGTAGCTCTTGTTGCCGCGCAGCAAGTATCCCGAACCGCTTGGCGCATAGGTCGCTTCGACACCGACGGCGTCCATGCGGTTGTTCCTTTCGGCGAAAGCCAGAGTCGCCCGCGTCTCTCCGGCGGCGATACCCGGCAAATGGCGCTCCTTCTGAGCCTCGCTACCGCCGAGCAGGAGCGCATTGGCCCCTAGGCCAATCGTCGATAGAAACGGTGCGCATAGAAGCGCTCGGCCAGTTTCTTCCATCAGCGGATGCAGGTCGAGGTAGCTCATCTCGAGGCCGCCGTATGCCTCGGGGATCGTGAGCGCGGTCCATGCAAGCTCCCCGGATAGCTGCGCCCATGTGGTCGGGTCGTAACCTCGTTCGGTTCTCATCGCGCTGCGGACACGCTCCTCGGACGAAGCCACCTCCAAGAATCTTCGAGCGGATCGTCTGAGCTCGTTCTGATCTTCCGAGAATGAAAACTCCATTCTCTCAGTCCCCTTGGTTGACGCTAGCGGCCGAAATGAACGCCGGTGTTTCTCCGCCGCCGTGAAGAAGCAGATTGGCGCCGCTCACATACGCGGCGAGGGGAGAGGCGAAGAACAGACAAGCGCCTGCGACGTCGCCGGCTGTACCAAGACGCCGCAGAGGGACCGTTCGCTCGACCCTAGCGATGCCATGTTCGTCGCCGTAGTGGAGATGCGCTTGCTCGGTCCGAATGAGGCCCGCTGCGATGGAATTGACGCGCACCTTTGGTGCCCATTCGATCGCCAGCGTGCCGGTCAAGTTGATCAGTCCTGCCTTGGCTGCGCCGTACGCTGCCGTTCCAGGGGACGGCCGTACCCCGGAGACGCTCGCGATGTTGATGATGCAACCGCCGGAAGCCTGGTCTTGCATGACGCGATTGGCTTGTTGGGCGCAATGAAGCGCAGCGGTGAGGTTCAGCTGAATCACCTTCTCCGAGAACCTCGGAGACGCGGTCGCTGCTTCGGCAAAGGGCGCGCCGCCGGCATTGTTGACGAGCACGTCGAGCCCCCCGCATTGCTCGACCGCTTCGTTCACCATCTCCTCGACTTGGTCGGCAACCCGAACGTCGGCGCTCACGAACTGGGCGCTCTTGCCCCGGGCGGTCGGAAGCTCGCTGGGCTTCGTACGCCCGCACACCGTGACGTTGGCGCCCGCTGCGAGAAACGCTTCAGCGATTCCTCTTCCGATCCCCCGGCTTCCTCCGGTGATCAGGACTGCCCGGCCGCTGAAGTCGAGGGCGTCGCTCACGTTCCGTACACCTTGACTAGCGGCTGTGCCTTCGAAAGTAGCTCGTTGACAGCCGGCCCCAGCTCGGCTGCATCCCAGCGCTTGCCGATGTCCATCGTCTGCTCGCGGCGATAGCCGTCAAACACGGTCACCGTTCCGCCGAAGACTTCCCAGACCCGCCCCGTGACGTCGCGCGACTGCGAGCTCGCGAGCCAGGCGACGAACGGCGAGACGTTGGCTGGATCGTTCTCGTCGAAGCCCTCGTCCGGCGCCTTCATCGCGTCGCCGAACGCGCCTTCGGTCATGCGAGTACGCGCGATGGGGCAAAGCGCGTTGGACGTGATGCCGTAACGGCCGAGCTCGGCGGCCTGCACGAGCGTCAGCGTTGCGATGCCTGCCTTCGCTGCGGAGTAGCTCGACTGGCCGACGCTCCCGAGGACGCCAGCTCCCGAGCTCGTGTTGATGATGCGCGCGTCGACCTGCTCGCCTGCCTTGACCAGCCCTCGCCAATACGACGCGGCATGCCGGGCCACACAGAAGTGTCCCTTGAGATGGACGCGTATGACGGCGTCCCACTCATTTTCGCTGCAGCTCACGAACATCCGGTCCCGCACGAACCCGGCGTTGTTGACGACCGCGTCGAGCCGCCCGAACTCTGCAATCGCTTGCTGCACGAGGGCCTCGGCCTGTCCCCAGTCCGCAACGTCCGCGCCGTTGGCCACCGCTTCACCGCCGAGATCGCGAAT
>JABDJF010000660.1 GCA_013002645.1 Myxococcales bacterium | reverse complement strand
ATGGACGCGGGTGCAACCGGCCTTCCAACGGCAACCGCGCGTGTCGTGCACGTGCTGGTGAGCGAGGCGCGTTCTTTCAAGATCGCCGAGGCGGGCCGCTCTCTTGGTGCTTTGGTTCAGGATCGACAGCCTGCCATCGTGATCGACCCCGACATTCAGGCCGCGAGCATCCCGATACGCGTCAAAGTGAACGGGGCCGAGGGCGCCCCGAAAACCCAGTGGAACGTGGAGGTGGCGAGCCACCGGGTCCTCACCCCGGGCATCGTGTTTGCCGTGATCGCCAACGCGGTCAAATCGACCGCCAGCGACGCGACGGACGTCATCTTTCGGGCCAAGAGCAAGATCGGCATCGAAGGCCACGGCATCGTGTCCCTCGAGGAGCAGGGCTTCTCTCCGATGGGCGCCGCCAGCGCGGCCGTATTTTCTCAGCTTCGGATGTTTGGCCTGATGGAAGCCGCCTTTGCGAACCCCTTCGAAATCTCTCGTGTGACCTCGATCGACCTCGAGCTCGATCTCGAGCTCAGCCGCGACGTCTTTCAAATCGCCGATGCTTCGGTGGCCTATGACGAGGTGGACCCAGGAGAAGAGGTCACCATTTACGTGAAGCTGCGCCGCGTCGATCAGCCCGACACCATCCGCGCGGTCGAGGTCAGGGTCCCGGAGGCCGCGGCCGGCCAGACGATTCGTGTTGCGGTCCTCCCAGGGAACAAGGTGGCGGTTGAGCAGCCACGAGCTCGATCGCTCGGCGACCTCATCGAGCGAGCCAACCGGCGCTACGCGGCGACCTCCATCGTCGTTGCGCTTCAAATGCCAACACGCGGCCTTCGTTTCGAGGGCCACGTCGTCGATTCGCTTCCCGCCTCGGCACTGAACTCGCTGCAATTCGTGAGCAGCACCGAAGACAGCCGTCCTTTTGTCACCCAATCCCGGACGGATATCAGCATGCCTCAGGTGGTGGTCGGTGGCACGAACCTGGCCCTCCGCGTCCGCGAGGTCCCACGCGGCCAGCTTCTCGGTGAGTAACGAAACGATGAAAAGAACCAAGACTATTTTGCGAATCGCTTTGGCGAGCCTCGTAATCGCGACGAGCGCCACGGTTGCCGCGCTCGGCACCCAAAGCTTCGCGCTCGACAGCGCCGACGCGTTCGTCGACGGTGAGCTCGACGGCGCCGCGGTGCATTCAGACGGCTCGGTGAGGGCCGGCGCAGTCACGGAGCGGACGGCCCTCGCAAACGTACCGCTGGCCTACAGCATGGCAGAGCGCGCTGGCACGACTTTCATCGGCACCGGGACCGATGGTGCGGTCTACCGTGTCGACGGCAAGAAGACCAAGGTCTTTGCGGACACCGGTGAGCTTTTGGTGTCGTCTCTCGCGTTTGGCAACGACGGCGCGCTTTACGCGGGCACGCTGCCGAATGGCCGCATCTACCGCATCGACCCGAAGTCGGGGAAGGTCAAGCGCTTTTCCGCTCCAAAGGGCGCGAAGCACATCTGGGCCCTTCGATACGACAAGAGGCGCAGCCGTTTGATTGCAGGAACGGGCCCCGAAGGAAAGCTGTTCGCCATCGATCCGATCGGCCGCGCGAAAGTGCTCTTCGACACCGAAGCGTCCCACATCATGGCCCTCTCGGGGGACGACAAGGGCACCATCTATGCCGGCACGAGCGACCAGGCCTTGGTTCTTCGGATTTCGCCGAACGACCAGGCCATGGTGGTCCACGACTTCCCTGGAAACGAGATCACCGCCATCGACTTCCACAAGGGGCAGCTCGTGGTCGCCTCCAATACGTTCAAGACCGCCCCCGGCACCCAGTTCAAGGCGCCGAGGAGAAAAGCGCCTGCTCAAGCGGGGCCGGTGACCCGTCCGCGCCCCGGAAGCGGACAGCTGTGGCGTGTTGACGCCGAAGGGCGAGCCGAGATGCTGGTCAGCCGTAAAGACACGCATTTCACCGCGATCCAGTGGGGAACGGACGGGGCGATCTACGCGGGGGGCGGACACGAAGGCCGCATCCTCCGGGTGGAACCCGACGCGAGCTACTCGATCTGGGTGGACGTCGAAGAGCGGCAGGTCCTTGCGCTGAACCTGCGCGCCAAGAGCCCATCGTTCGTCACGGGTGACGGCGCGGCGCTCTACCGCGTGAAATCGAGCAAGCGGCGCAACG
>JABDJF010000607.1 GCA_013002645.1 Myxococcales bacterium | reverse complement strand
GTTTTGCGCTCCGCTCGTACCTCGGGCACCTCGTCGAAACGGGGCAAAACTTGAGCTGGTCGATCGAAGGCGGCCGGAGCAGAACCGGGAAGCTTCGCCCGCCGCGCTACGGTGCGTTGCGCTACGTGGTCGACGCAGTGCGCGCAAGCGAAGGTCCGGACGCGATGGTGGTTCCCGTGTCGGTCGTGTACGAGCAGCTCGCGGAAGTGGCCTCGATGACCGCGGAATCCCTCGGTGGAAGCAAGAAACCCGAAGGCCTCGCCTGGTTGCTGAGGTTTGCGAGGACGCAGCCGGGCCGCATGAGCGGGGTCCGCATCGATTTCGGGGAACCGATCGGGATGCGCGCGCGCCTCGCGGAGATCGAGCGCGACCCCCGCGCCGAAGGGAAGGAGGTCGAGCGTTTCGCCGTCGAGGTATGTCACCGGATCAATCGCGCGACCCCGGCCATCCCGACCGCAATCGTCACGTTTGCGCTCTTGGGCGCCGAGCGCGCGCTCACGCTCGACGAAACGCTAGAGGCCATGGCGCCGATCCTGAGCTACCTCAAAGACCACCCGACGACCCCAACGACACTGGGCGCGCAGCTCCAAGACGCGGGGTGGATCACCAGCACTCTCGACAAGCTCACCGAATCGGGCGTGCTCAACCGATTCACGGGCGGCGATCAGACGGTCTGGTACATCGCGCCGGAGCAGCACCTGATTGCCGCGTTTTACCGCAACACCCTCATTCACCTCTTGGTCAATCGGGCGATCGCCGAGCTCGCGACATTCATGGCTCGAGAACATTCCGTGGGCGACTTGCGCGAGTCGATCTGGAACTATGCGATCAGCCTCAGGCAGCTTCTCAAGTTCGAGTTTTTCTTTGCGTCGCGCGCCGAGTTCAACGAGGAGCTGCGGGCCGAAGTGGCGCTGTTCGACCCCGACTGGGAGGGGCAGCAGGTGCGCGAGCCGGTCGTGACTCGGGAGCAGCTCGAGCGTTGGTTCGAGCGCTCTCGGCCGCACCTCGCACACCTGATCCTCCGCCCGTTCTTCGATGCCTATCGCGTGGTTGCAGAGCAGCTCGCGCGCTGGCCTCACGATCGCGAAGTCGTCGAGCGGTTGTTCCTCGAGCGCTGCCTCGGCTTCGGGCAACAACAGGTTTTGCAGGCGAAGCTCCACAGCCCAGAGTCGGTGACCCTCGAGCTCTTCCGCAACGCCTTGACGCTTGCCAGCCACCGAGGTCTCCTTTCAGGCACCGGGCGGGAGGTTCACCAAAGGCGAAAGGCGTTCGCCGAGAGTCTCCGTCAAATCGTCGATGACCTCGACAGCCTGAGTCGTCTGCAGAGCGCCGCTGCCTGAGCTCATTGCAATGCGCGCATCTCGTCCGAGCCATCGCGCGGACAGTCGCGCCGTTCTGCGGTGTGCTATACGCCGCCCATGGACGACCTGATCCAGAAAGCCGCGACCCTCCAAGAGGCGCTCCCGTACATTCGGAGCTTCCACGGAGAGATCTTCGTCATCAAGTACGGCGGTCACGCGATGGTCGATCCGGCGTTGCGCGACAGCTTCGCGCGCGACGTCGTCTTGATGAAGTACGTCGGGCTTCACCCGGTCGTGGTGCATGGGGGCGGCCCGCAGATCGACCAGATGCTCAAGTCGCTGGGCGTCGTCTCGGAGCGCCTCGAAGGACTCCGCGTGACCGACGATCACACCATGGAAGTCGTCGAGATGGTCCTTGGTGGCAAGCTCAATTCGGAGATCGTATCGCTCATTGCGAGTCACGGAGGTCGGCCGATCGGACTCACAGGCAAAGACGACGCCTTCCTTCGCGCCAAGAAGGTCGACCAAATGCAGACCAAGAGCGGCAAGTGGGTCGACCCAGGTCGCGTAGGGGCGGTCACGCAGGTCAATCCGGACATCGTGCGCCGACTCGTCGACGATGGCTTCATTCCGGTCATTGCACCGGTCGCGGTCGATGCGGAGGGCAGGTCGCTCAACGTCAATGCCGACACGGTCTCCGGCAAGGTCGCCGAGGCGCTCTCCGCTCGCAAGTTCATGCTGCTCACCGACATCGAAGGCGTGCGCGGCATGGACGGCGACGTAGCGAGCTCGCTGAGCGCGTCGGAAATCGACACGCTGAAGCACGAGCGCGTCATCGAGGGAGGGATGATCCCGAAAGTCGAGTGCGCGTTGAACGCCTTGGCCGGGGGCGTTCGAAAGGTGCACGTCATCGATG
>JABDJF010000605.1 GCA_013002645.1 Myxococcales bacterium | reverse complement strand
TCACATCGAAGAGGCGCCCGACATGATGCGACGGCTGGCCACTGTCGGGATCACGACCCGGGAAGCTTGCGGCAACAGCGTTCGCAACGTGACCGCCTGCGAGTACGCCGGTGTCTGCAAGACGCAGGCATTCGACGTCACCCCCTACGCCAATGCGATCACGCAGTTCCTCTTAGGGCACCCCGACGTCCAAGACTTCGGGCGGAAGTTCAAGATCGCCTTCTCCGGCTGTGAAGACAATCCCTGTGGGCTCGTCACCTTCCACGACCTCGGTGCGGTCGCGCATGTCCGGGATGGCAAGCGTGGCTTCCGCGTCGTCGTCGGTGGAGGGCTCGGCGCCGTGCCGGTCCAGGCCAAGGTCCTTGCCGAGTTCTGCCCCGAAGAAGAGCTTCTTCCCCTCGCCCAAGCGGTCTCACGCGTCTTTGCCCGCCTTGGCGAGAAGCAAAGCCGCGCTCGCGCCCGCATCAAGTTCCTGGTTCAAAAAGTCGGCATCGACGAGTTCAAAAAGCTCGTGGCCGAAGAGCGTGAAGGGCTTCGTCCCGACGAACGATGGACAGCGTTCCTCGACGACCTTCACGCCACCGATGAGAAGCCCGTGCGCGACCCAGGCGCGATTCCCAGCGACGCTCCGGCTGGGTTCCGCGCCTGGGCTGAGCACAACCTCAAGCCGCAAGCGCAGGAAGGCTACTACTCCGCCATCGTGAAGCTTCCGCTCGGGGACTTCACCGCCACCCAGGGCCGTGCGCTGGCCGACCTCGCGCGGAAGTACACCGGCGATTCGATTCGCTGCACGGTCGAACAAAACCTCACGTTCCGTTGGCTCAGCGGCGCAGATGCCGTGGCGTTCTACGACGGTCTCGTTGCACTGCAGATGGCTGCGGCTGGTGCGGGCACGATCACCGACATGACGTCGTGCCCCGGCACCGACACCTGCAAGCTCGGCATCTCCGCGTCACGCGGCCTGACCGGTGAGCTTCGCAAACGACTGACGCTCGTCGAAGGTGACCTCGACCCGGCGGTCAGAGCGCTGCGCATGAAGGCAAGCGGCTGCTTCAACTCCTGTGGCCAACACCACGCCGCCGACATCGGGTTCACCGGCGTCAGCCGGCAGGTGGGTGGCCGCAAGGTTCCGCATTTCAACATCGTCCTCGGCGGCCAGTGGACCGAGAACGCCAAGAGCTACGGCTTGGTGGTGGGCGCGGTTCCGTCCAAGAACATTCCGAAAGCCGTCGAGCTGATTACCGAGCACTACCTCGCCGACCGCGAGGGTGAAGAGAGCTTCCAGGCGTTCATCGCGCGGGTCGGGAAGAGGGAATTCCGCAAGGTCCTGGCGCCGATTCAGAAGCCGCCCCCTTATGAAGAAGACCCGAGCTACTACAGTGACTGGGGCAACCCGCGGGAATACACGATCGGCGACATCGGCGTCGGCGAGTGTGCCGGCGAGATCGTCCCCTTCGTCGAGTTCGGGCTTCAACAAGCCGAGCAGCAGCTCCACGATGCGCAGGACGCGCTCGAAGCCGGGCAGGCCGGAGCCGCCGCCCTCGGAGGCTTCACGGCGATGGTCACGGCCGCGAAAGCCTTGGTCCGCCATCTCGAGGTGCAGGTCAAAGACGATGCGGACGACGTGGTCGCGAACTTCAAGACGCACCTTCACGACACCACGCTCTTTCACGACCCCTTTGCGAAGGGCAAGTTCGCCACATACCTCTTGAAGATGCACGGCGAGCAGTCCTACAAGAACGCCAGCGACGAGATCGCCCACCGAACGCTCGACGAAGCGCAGTTGTTTCTCGAGGCGGCGCACGCGTGCTACGAGCGTCTCACCCAGGCAGCAGCCGCCGCAGCAGAGTAAGGGCCATGCAAGCAACGAAGTTTCAGGTGAAGCTCTACACCAGAGCGGGCGGCATCGAGCTCGAAAAGCTCGTTCCCGTCTTTCACGAGTGGATTCGCAATAAGAAGATCTCCGACGAGCTTCTGATCGACGTCGCCGATTACGCACACGTTCCCCAGGGGCCCGGTGTGGTTCTGATCGGTCACCAGTCGGACTACTACCTGGATGTGGCCGATGACAGGCCCGGTCTGCTTTACAGCCGCAAGCGTGGATTCGACGGCGACTTCCAGGCCGGCATCGACGATGCCTTTCAGCGCGCGCTCGAGGCATGCGAGCTCTTGGAGGAAGAGAGCAGCCTCGATCTGGAGTTTGCGACGGACGAAGTACTGTTTCGGGTTCAAGACCGGCTGAGCGCGCCAAACGGCGACGCGACCTACGCGGCGTACAAACCCGCCCTAGAGCAAACATCGACCGCGTTTTTCGGGGCCGCACCGTCGCTCGAGCGCGTCGGCACCGAGCGCGAGCCATTTGCCGTTCGGATTCGCACCGGCGCGAGCGGCTCGGTCGCGGACGCCCTCGCCAAGCACTGACGCGAACGTCGGCGTTCTTTTTGGCGCCCGGCGATTTCAGGGTACAAACATCAGCCAGGAGCTGATGTGTTGATGTACCCGCGCCTTACCTCATCGTTACTCATCGTGGTCTGCGCCATGGCCGCCTGCACACGCGGAGACTCTCTGGAAGACATCGCCGAGCAGGAGCTCGAGCGCTCGGGCCCCGGCGGCAACGACGCAGCGCTCGGCCGTGTCCGCGCAGCGGCGCGCTGCATGGCGAACCCGGACCGCAACATCAATTATGTCGCCGCCGAAATGGAAGGCGTGATCAAAGCGCGAACCAAGAGCCAGGCCTTGATCTACTACGACGGGTATCGGGTAACCTTCATCACTCCCGGCGGCCAAGTGACCCAGGTCACCTTCGACCTCGTCGAGGCCAAGCCGAGCCTGCAGCAAATGACGGCGGCCTTTGGACCGGCAAGCGAGGTCGCCAAAGGCTGGCTCTATGGGCAAACTTCCGGCTCGACAGGCGCGAGGATTCACATCTTGGCGGAGCCGGTGTCGATGCCCGCCGAAGGAAACGGCTTGGTCCGGCGCATCATCGTCCGGCGCGCACGCGGCCGCTAGGTCACGCCCCGAGCCCGAGCGCCTGAATCCGGGCGACCACGCGGTCGTCTGCCGGCGGAAGCGGATAGCGATCGAGCTCCATCGGCGGGACCCAGGCATGGTCCGCAACTTGGAGATGACGCACTTCACCGGCGCGCAGGCCGCAGCGATAGAAGAGCAGCAGAACGTCCTTTTCCGGAAACCGATGGTGGGTCACGTCGAGGATCGCCCCCACGTCGACGTCGATGCCGCACTCCTCGCGGCACTCGCGGACGAGCGCTTCCTCGGGCGACTCCCCGTCCTCGAGCTTCCCGCCGGGGAACTCCCACATCCCAGCGAGGTGCTGCCCCTTGGCGCGACGGGTCAGGAGCACCCGGCCCTCCCGGATGACCACGGCAGCGGCAACGACGACCGGCCCGAAGCCCGGTGGTCGATGCAAAGCGTCGCGTCTACGGTGCACCTCAGGGCGTCTCCCCAATGGCCCGGAGCAATGTAGCCTTGGCGATCCGAAGCCCGATCGCAGACTCGACCACGTCGACCTGAGCGCGAATGAGCTCGGACTGCGCCTGCAGGAGCGTCGTGGTGTTGACGATGCCGGCTTGAAGCTGCTCGCGCGTGACTCGGTAGCCTTCGCGCGCTGCCGTCAGGCCGAGTCGCGCGGATTCGATCGCAGATTGCGCCGCCAGCATCCCGTGATAGCCCTCTGCCACGTCGACTCGGACTGCGATTTCGAGCGCGTCGACGTCGGCGTAGGCACGCTCGAGATCCGCGTCCAATTGCCGTGCACGCCCGAGGGCCGCCACGGTGTCGTTAGGCGCCCAGCGGATGACCGCGCTGACCTCCCAGGTCGCTTCAAAGCGCTGTTGCTGCGGCACGACGCGAAGGTTTGGGT
>JABDJF010000578.1 GCA_013002645.1 Myxococcales bacterium | reverse complement strand
ACGACGTGCATCTCGTTGGCTACTCGCAGGGCGGAATGTTCGCGTATCAAACCGCCGCCTACCGAAGCTCCCGAGGCATCGCCTCTTTGGTGACCTTCGGAAGCCCGGTCGACATCCATCGAAACCTTCCGATGATCCAAGACAGCATTGCGGGTCGGGTGTTCGAGCTCGTACAAGGCGCCCTCGACGCGCCACTCGACAAGCTCGAAGGGCTGCCCGGCGTTTTGACGAGCACGGGCTTCAAGCTGCTCGCAGCGCACAAGGAAGTCGGCCAGCTCATGGACTTCGTTCGAAAGCTGCACGACCGGCAGGCGCTCGAAAAGCGCGAAGCGCGCAGGCGGTTTTTGGGCGGAGAAGGCTTCGTGGCCTGGCCGGGCCCGGCGCTCAAGAAGTTCATCGACGAGTTTGTCGTTCACAACCGGATGCTCTCCGGTGGTTTCGTCGTCGACGGGCGCACCGTCACCCTCGCGGACATCACATGCCCCGTTCTGTTCTTCGTTGGAGAGCGGGATTCAATTGCAAACGAGTCGGCGATTCGCGCGATTCGCGGCGCGGCGCCCAACGCGGAGCTATTCGAAGTCTCGATGCGAGCAGGGCACTTTGGCCTCGTCGTGGGTAGGCAGGCCATGTCGTTCAGCTGGCCGACCGTCGCGGGCTGGGTGCGCTGGCGAGAAGGCCTTGGTCCCGAGCCCGCGGTGCTCCAAGCGCCGGCACCACTCGAAGAACCGGAGGAAGCGAGCTTCGACGAGGTCGATTTTGACATCGAGCTCTTCTATCGAACCATCGTTGGCACCGTCGGCGCTTGGTGGCAGCGCGTCGGCCGAGCCGCGACCGACCTCGGCGAGGAGCTCGACAACCTGCGCTGGCAAGTGCCCCGCCTCAGTGTTCTCCAACAGATGCAGCCCGACACCCGGGTGAGCTTGGGTCTTGCGCTTTCCGAACAGGCGCGCGCCGATCCGGAGGGGACCTTCTTTCTTTGGCGAGGACGCGCGCTGTCCTACGCGCAGGCGGACCAACGCGTCGACAATGTCGTTCGGGGTTTGATTCGCTGCGGTGTTCGCCGCGGTGAGCTCGTTGCCGTCTTGATGGGCGCTCGCCCGAGCTACCTTTCGATGACCGCGGCGTTGAGCCGCTTGGGCGCGGTGCCGATTCTACTCAGCCCGAGCCGTTCGCGCGCCACGCTCGAAGATGCGCTTCACGGCTCCGCGCCGCGTTTCCTGGTCACCGACCCCGAGAACGCGGCTTTGGGCAAGGAGCTCTTCGGCCAGGTTCTCGTCCTCGGCGGCGTAGGCGAAGAACGCTCGCTGCCAGCCGGGGTCACCGACATGGAGCAGATCGACCCCGACGCGGTGGAGCTGCCCGGTTGGTACGAGCCGAACCCTGGGCTTGCGCGCGATTTGGCGATGATCATGCTCACTGCGGGAAGGGGAAAGAAGCCCCGCGCGGCCAAGATCACAAACCAGCGCTGGGCCTTCTCTGCCTATGGCGCGGCTGCCGCTTGCACCTTGTCGCCGCGCGATACTGTGTATTGTTGTCTGCCGCTGCATCACCCGGCCGGGATGCTGGTGACCGTGGGTGGCGGGCTCGTGGGCGGGTCCCGCCTGGCACTTGCGACGGGATTCGACCCCGATGCGTTTTGGGGGGATGTGCGTCGATACGGCGCGACGGTCGTCTTCTACGCGGGCGAGATGCTGCGCGAGCTCTTGCGGGCCGAGCCCTCCGCTTCAGACAACGAGAACCCGGTTCGTCTGTTTGCGGGAAGCGGTTTACGGCGTGACGCCTGGCAGCGCATCGTCGATCGGTTTGGGCCGGTTGGGATGTTGGAGTTCTACGCAGCGACCGAGGGCAACGCCGTGCTCGCCAACGCCTCGGGTGAAAAGGTGGGCGCGCTCGGCCGCCCGCTTCCGGGGAGCGCGGAGGTCGAGCTGGTCCGCTATGACTTCGAGGCCGAGGAGTTCCGACGCGACGAGCACGGTCTGCTGGTTCGCTGCGACGACGGTGAGCCGGGCGTCCTGCTCGCGCGACTCGACGCCGATCATCCGCTTGCGAGCTTCACCGGAGGTGACGAGGCAGGCCGGCGCTTGCTCCGTGGCGTCTTCGAACCCGACGACACTTGGTTTGTGACCTGGGACGTGCTGCGGCGCGATGGCGACGGCGACTTCTGGTTCGTCGACCGGGTGAGCCGGATGCTGCGCACCACGACCGGAGTCGTCGCGACCCGCTCGATCGAAGACGCGCTCTATGGCTTTGCGGCCCTTCGTCACAACGTGGTGTACGGGGTCCGGCGGGACGGGTTCGATCGACCCGTCGCGATCGTCGTCACCGAGGGCAATCGAGGGCTCGATTTGCAGGCCTGGAACGAGTTTGCCGCAGGGATGCACCCGCGGGAGCGGCCTCACCGGGTCAAACGCCTCGAGCGTATCCCGATGACCGACGGCTTTCGACCCGATAAATCCGCGCTCGAAAGCGCTCCGCTAGGTGAAGGCGCCGAGCTCTTCGTTTATGACGAACGCTCCCAGCGATATGAAGCCGCGCCCCGTGACGGATCCGAGATCGGCGCCTAACGAGGGCCTCCACTGTACAAAAATCGCGCGCTCCCGGCTCTCTTGCTACATACCATCTCGATGAACCCCAGAGCTCTCCTTTTGCCCTTTGCTCTGTTGACGGCGCTTCTCTTCGCTTGCGCGACGCCGATCAACGACGGTGGCGCGTGTTTCCAAACGACGGAGTGCCGCGGCGGTTCGATCTGCGCCGACACGGTGTACGGGAATTACTGCATCAAGGTCTGTCAGCCCGAGCAGGTCCGCTGTGCTAGCGGAGCATCATGCTTGGAGTCGGCCGAGCTGCTCGATGGCACCGGAGGCGTCGGCGGCAGCTCAGGCGCAGGCGGCGAGGGCGGCATGGGCGGTGAAGCGGGCGCAGGCGGCGAAGGCGGACTGGGCGGTATCGGCGGCATCGGCGGCGCCGATCCGGGGCTCTGGCTCTGCCTGCCCGGTCAGCTGGAGAACCCAGAGTACTTCCCGCGGGACATCGGATTCCTCTGCGACTTCAGTCTCGACTGCGTCCTTGGCGGCGTCTGCGTGTGCGTCCCCGGAGCGACCTGTGAGGGGGAGGGCAGGAACGGGCCGACCTGTCAGCGGATCTGCGACCCCACTACGATCAACGAGTGTCCGAGAGTGGCGGACGTGGCGCCTGAGTGCACCGATCTGGGGGACGGCCGCGGTTTTTGCGACCCAACGACCATCATCGTCAACCCATAGTGTGGGTCCCCTGAATTGACCATTTACGTGGGCCGGTCGGAACATTAGACTCCTTCGGTCATGCCCACACCCCAAGAAACAGTCGACGCCCTGCGTTCATATCTGCGTTTGCATCCCGAGGAGGTTGGGCGCGCGGTCCGCAGCGCGCTGGGCCTTCGGTTCGGCGTTCCGCTCGCTGCTCTGCGCTGGCTCGGCCAGCAGGCGGAGCGCAGCGGCAAGGTCGAGGACTTTCACATCGACTCCGTTCCGCCAGGCCTTCGTCTATCGGGCAACGTCGACTTGATGAACACGCCGATTCGTGCCGGTGCGATCGTTTTCGTAGAACGCATCGTGTTCAACGATGAGGAGCTTACCGTTGCGCTTCGTCTCGAAGAAGTGGAGCTCAAGCTCAACGGCGAGTCCGACTCCCCGATCGCGGCCTTGATCAAGTCCGGCGCGCTGGACCTTTCGAATCCGGGTACGCTCGTGAACTTCATGCCCGGCCGCTCTCCGGTTCTGGCCGAGGCCAACGGGAACCGAATCGTGCTCGACCTGATGCGCGATCCGAAGATTGGCAGAAACCCACTCGTCCGGCGGGCCGTCTCCTTACTGACGTCGTTCGTCACCCTGCACGGCGTCGAAACCGATCAGAAGCACGTCGATATCGCGTTCCGCGCACTTCCAACCGGCTTCGGCGGCGCCTTTCGCTCGGTTCGCCAGAACGTTCTGCTCCCCGGTGTGAGCCGTTTCCTCCCGCGGGCGAGGTAGCGCGCCGTGCCGACCTGCCGATCATGCAAAGACGAGGTTGATGAGCTGGTTGCCGTCAAGGCAGACAGGCGCCGCATCAAAGTCTGTGAAGACTGCGCCGAGCGCATTGCCGAAGAAGCGGAAATCGCGGAGATGAGCGAGTCCGTCGTTCAAGACATGATGGGCTTCAAGGGCCGCCGCTAGCCGCGACCCGCGTGACCACCGCTCAGCTTCCGGGCGTCGGCTGGCCCGATGACGGGTCGGAATCTGGCTCCGGCGCGTGGGGCGACGGACGATCGCGAAGAGCGCGTAGCTCGTCTTGTGCGAACTCGAGCTCGAGCTCGGCGCGGCTACGCGCGGCGACGGCCCTTGCGACGGAGTCCTGCAGCGCCTTGGTTTTCGAGAGCTCGGCGTTCAGGCGGGCGTCGAGCGCGGCCATCTCGCCCTGAAGCTCCAGTCGGCGCTCGCCTTCTCGATCGAGGCGGCGTTGGATCAGCTCCCCGCGCTCTTGCTCGGTGCTGAGCTTCTGGACCGTCGCAGCGAGCTTCTGATTCGCACCTGCGAGCGAGCGTTCGGTCGCGGAAAGGTCGCGCTCGGTCTCCGAGAGGTGCTGTTCGATGGTCGCCTTCTCTTGGCGGTTCTGCGCGAGCTTCTCGCGGGTGCGCGTCAGGCGCCGTTCCTCGTCTTTGAGCTGCGTCTCGAGCGCTGCGACCTCCCCGTCGGTGCGTGCCAGGCGCTTCGCGAGCTCGGTGCGCGTCAGCCGGCTCTGCTCATAGCGGAGCTCCAACTGTTCGGCGATCTCCCGCGTGTCGGCGAGGTCCCGGCGAAGGTCCGAAGCGGTTAGCTTCGCCTGCTGAGCCACTTCGCGCTGGGTTTCGGCCTGTTGATAGAAGACGGTCACCGCGGCACCGGATGCTCCGAGCAGGGCCAGCGCCATCGGAATCGTCCAACGCAGAATCGTCTTCACGCGTTTGCGGCGCTCTTCGGGGAGTGACAGCGCAGTGAACTCTCCGGCAAGCTCTTCGGCCGTGGGCCGCTCGGCGGCATCCAGACTCAGCCAGCGGTCGAAGAATGGTGCGAGGTATTTGAGACCTTTACGGCTTGGTGCACCAGGCGTCTCCTTGGAGCGATTCTCGATGAACGTGTCGACCGCGCCTGCAGCAACATCGTCTTGGGTTTCCGGCTCGAGGGCGTTCCGAAGCGAAAGGGCCAGCGCGAATACGTCGGCTTTGTTGTTCACCACGGGTTTGCTCTCGACGGTTGCAAACTGTGCAGCGACCTCGGGTGCAAAGTACGTCGGCGTCCCCGCGACCACCATCTCTGCCTCGGTCGCGGCCACGCCGAGGTCGAGAAGCACCGGCGTAACTTCCTCCGTGCCGAACCCTGGAATTCGAGCGAGAAAGATGTTTTCCGGTTTGACGTCTTGGTGGCGCACCCCAGCTGCGTGCATTGCGGCGAGTGCGCGCGCGAGTGGCTGAAAAATCGAGAGTGCCTCGGCGCGACTCAAGGGCTCACGCTGCAGACGTGACTCGAGCGTCTCGCCGTCGTACCAGGGCATGACGAACCAGAGCCGCTCCTCGAACCAGCCGTGGTCCTTGAACTGCACGATCGACGGATGGAACACCGAGGCGATGAGTCGAAGCTCACGCAGGGCAGATTGCTTGGCCGACTTCGAGTGCGCGGGCTGGTGCAACATTTTCAGCGCGACGACGTGGCCGGGCACTTCGGTGTCCTTGGCGCGGTACACGTCCCCAAACGCGCCAAGCCCGACGCGCGCCTCGATGGAGTACCGCCCGCCGACGATCGTGCCGTTGGACAAGGGCTCGACGATTTCGTTCTTCTCGCCTGGAGCGCGCGGCGCGGCTTCGAGCGCAAACGCCTCGATGATGACGCGACCAAAGCGGCTGGCGTCGGAAACGCCGTGCTCCGAGAGAATCTGTTGCGCCTGCGCCATCGCCGCATCGACGCGCTCTTCCATCAACTCCGGCGGCTTGCCGTACACGAACGCCAGCTCTTCGATGCTCAGCTCCCGCGCGTGGCGAAGCTCCAAGAGCTCAGAGTCCTCGGTGCTGAGGTCGAAGCGCAGCCCATTGAGCGGGCTCGTGGAGTGATGCGCCGAGGGAAGGGCGCGCCAGGGCAGCGCCTCCAAGACGTCTTTGGTTGGCGCCTCGTGCGGCCGGCTTTGGTTGTGCATGTAGCCGCGGGCAGCCCTGTAGAGCCTTGCGCGAACGCCCGGCGCCTGGAGGAGCTCGTCGCTTTCGGCTTTCGCAACGAAGGCGCGAAGCTTGGCCAGGTAATGCTCCGCGCGCTCGGTTGAGCCGGTTCGAATTGCGAGGTACTGCCTCAGGCCTTCTGCGTAGTAGCGAAAGGCGCGGCCGTGGAGAACATCGACGATCGTTTGTGGTTGACCGTTCGACAACGCGATGGATGCGGCCGCTTGAGTGAGCGCCGCGTCGCCTTTTCCGAGTGGCCTCAGCTGATTTAGAAGAAAGGGGACGGTGCCCGGAGTTCCCATGGTTGCCTCGTACGAAGTGGGGAACTGTAAGGATGGGTCACCCTAGAGGCGGCACTCAACAAAACCGCAAGGCAAAACTGCGTTCTGCGGGCGCTAAATTTGCGTTGCATCGGGTTCGGGCCCAAGGTGTCCGGGTCGTGTTTCGTTGGCGCCTGGGATTATGGTCGATTCTCGGCTGTGTAGTTTTCTATGGCTGCACACCGAAGCAGGGTCCTGTCACCGCTCCGGTCGAAAGCGAGGCCAAGCCTTCGCCCACGGCGGCTCGCAGCGCGGACGAGGAGCCGGCGATCCTGCAGTCTCCAGTGGCTCTCTGGAATGATGGGAAAGCACAGGGCGACGTCGATGCCGCGACGGCCGATGAAGACGGCCACCTTCTCTTGGATCTCGGCGAAGCCTGGACCCCGTACATTCTTACCGAGGGGTCAGGAGACGAGGTCCCGAAGCCGAGCGAGTACCGTGCCACCTATCTGGCGTTGGCGCGCGGCGAGTTCCCGGACGACCGCCACGGGTATCGCGCCAAGAAGGACCAGTACCTCGAGCTCTACGGCATCTTGCCAAATCTCTCTTTGCTGAGGCAGCGCTTCGCGGAAGTTCGCGCGTTGCCGTGCGCCGAGGAGCTCGACCTGGCGCCTCTTCAGGAGTTCGAAGGATTTCTCGCGTATCAGAAG
>JABDJF010000540.1 GCA_013002645.1 Myxococcales bacterium | reverse complement strand
GTCCAGAGCGATTCTCGAGCCGGCTCCGCAATCAGCTCCAGTACGAGTACTCGGCTTCGAACTTCATGGCCTACTGCGTGGTCGAGGGCCTCGACCTGCGTGACCATGGTTTCGGTCGGTCGAATCTGTTTCATACCGACGAGCCCGATCTGAACGTCGCCTTCGACGCGATGCTCGAGCGCGGCGACTACTCCAGGCCGAGCTTCGCGGTTACGGTGCCGACGCTGCTCACCGAAGATCGGTCCGACTGTCCGGCCGACAAACAGATCATCGAGTTTCTCACCGTGGCTGACTACGAACGTTTCAAGAACCTCCACTTCTCGAATCGAAAGCAGTACAACCTCGCGAAGCGCACCATCTTCGACGCGATCCTCGACGTGGTGGAGCGCGACTATGTGCCGAATCTTCGGGAGCACATCGTGTTCAAGATGCTTGGGAGCCCCACGACCAACGAGCGATACGCAAACAGCCCTCGGGGCCACTCCTATGGCTCGAGCATGACGCCCGCAAACATGGGCGCGTCGCGGCTGAGTTGGAAGAGCTCGGTGCCCGGGCTTTACTTCTGCAATGCCAGCTCGGGCTACGCAGGATTCGCAGGGACGATCTGGACTGGATCAAACCTCTACGGGCAGCTCAGCGGAGACCGCTTCGTGTAGCGCTCACGGAATCGAGGCGCCGCCCAAGAGTTGGGCGACTGCGACGGCCGAGGTGACCGCGCCCTCCTGGAGCCCGTCCCCGAGCCATGCACCGACGTGGAAAGTATGGTTCTCGCCGTTGGTGGCCGACACTTCGTGGTGCCAGCAATGCGACTCCACCGTGTAGTCGGGTGTGTGGTGCTCCTGTCGGAGGACCACCTTGGCTGGGTCGACCCAGGAGTCGATCCCGAAGGCGAGCCCGAAGGCGCGCTCATCATGCTCGGGCACCGCGCACAGGGCGTTCAGGTAGCAGTTGTAACCCCCCTTGTGTGGCTCAGTCTCGATGACGTCGAACTCGGTCATCAGTTTTAGCCCCCGCCGGCCATACACGCTGCGATCGTGGTGTACGAGGGTGTGAATGTGGTTCGCGCGCCATGCAGAAAAGCGGCGGCGCTCGGCCGCGCTGGGATCCTCGAGCAACGCCAGTGTTTGATCCGGAGGCGCAGCGAATACGATCTTATCGAAATGGCGCGCCTCTCCCGAGGCCATGTGTACCGTCACCCCGCTCTCGTGTCGCGCCACCCGCGCCACGTTGGCCTCGGTGTGCACCGTGCCCGAAAGGCGTTCGACGATTCGACCCAGGTAGTCCCAAGACCCTCCTTGTAGGCTCACCCACGCCTCCGCATGCTCGAAGGCGCGCAGCATCGGGATCGTGAGGCCCGCAGGCATCCGCCGTACCCGTTCGTAGGGGATCGAGTAAGCGTAGGTGGCGAGCAGCGCGAGCCAGCGATCCGCATCGGCATTGGTGAGCAGATCCCCGAGCGTGAGTCGGTCGAGCGAGGCCTCGGGCAAGGAGGATCTTCGGTTGAAGCGAGCCTCTTGCAAGCGAAGCTCGAGCAGGTCGATGAAATGCCTCAGCCGCTCCCGAAGCGAGCCCGGAGACCGCTTAATCGAGCCGGGCGAGAGGTGGTGCACCCCATCATGGGTCCAAAAGGTCGTGGTGCCCGGGACCGGTCGCGTCACGCAGCCAAGAGAGTCGAACAAACGCATCAGCGTCGGGAAGTTGCGCCGTTCGAACTCGATGACGCCCGCGTCCAGGATCAACCCCGGCCCAAGATCACAATCCACGTTGCGGCTGAGGGTGCGCACGTGGCCGCCCAGAATCGGCGCCTTCTCGAAGATGGTCACGTGGTGCGCCCCGTCCAGCAGATGAGCCGTCACGAGGCCGGCGCTGCCGCCACCGATGATTGCAATCCTCAAGCCGTCATCCTATGGCTCCTCGCCCTCGCGTTCAATCCAAGAGCTGCAGGAAGACGCCTCACGACATGTGTGATGCTGAAAATCCGTTGAAGAGTCGAGCAACCGCGGTTGCCTCAGAGTTGTACCCGAACGGTCTGCACCGCGTTGGCGGCGATGGTTAGCGCGGCAAACTGGCTGCCGATCTGCAGCGAATAGCGGATGGGGTGCTTGGTCGTGTTCAGCAGCTGAACGCTGACCAAGTTGGCGCTGTTGATCGTGGCGCTGGTGTGCAACGCGTCATCTTCGAGGCCTTCCAGATGCTTGCTGGCCTGCAGGGCCTGATCGCCAGGGCGAATCGTGCGGCTGAACTGCGCCAGCACGTAAAAGATGGGCGTGTAGTAGACGTGGCCGGACTGCAGGTCGATCATGATCGGGGCGCCGCAATAGTTCCCCGCGTGGTTGGGGCCGCCTCGCTCGTCGAGCACGATGTTCCAATCGATCCAGCCTTCCACCCAATGATTGAGACTCACGATGATGTTGCGCGCGTAGCGATGCACCGGCGTGTAGATCGGGTGGTCTTCGTGGCGAGGGGCCCAGGTTGCCGAGTAGGCCCAGTCGGTAGCGTTTTCGTTCCACCAAAAGTCGTCATTATCAAACCAGTCGGACTCCTTGAAGCGCGCTGGATCCAGGACACCTTCCGGTGCGTCGACGCCCAGGCTGTCGATCGTGGCCTCGGTGTGGATGATCGAAAACTTGGGGAACTTGCGGTGCACTCTGTCGAAGACGTCTTCGTACGCCTTGAATGTGCTCGAGTACCAATGCACCGCTGCGCCTTGGATGAAGGCGGCCGTTTCGGGGTCGCCGAACATGACGTCCGTCCATGACTCAAGGTCGTCACGATTCTGATCGTAAATCAGCAGGTTGACGTCGCCGTGGCCGCTGTCCTCGAGCGTCGGACCCAGATGGCGCTTGATGAACGCGTTCTGGGATTGCGGCGTGAAGTGCATGCTCTCCCAAAAGCCACTGTTGCCGTGTGGTTCGTTCACCGGCGTCAGCCCCCAGATCTGCACGCCCTCAACCTGGTAGGCATCCAGGTACCGTACCAGGTAGTTCGCGAACGTCTGAGCGTACTGCGGCTTTAGGGATCCGCCTGTCCCCTGCCAGTGGTTTTTTGCCGTTCCCGGTCGATACCAGTCCTCGATGTCCTTCATCCAAGCCGGCGCGGTCCAAGCCGAAGCCACGATCCGCAGGTCCTCGTCTGCTTGGGCGCGCTTGATGGCAAGCGCTTCTTGGATCATCGGCAGCAGATCGAACGTCTCGTCCTTCACGCCAGGATACTTCTCGGCAGCAAAGCCGTCCTCGTCGACCGCGATACTGAAGTGCTTCAGTGTTTCATCACCCGCGACGTCGGCGTAAGAGTACTTGCCCTCCACCGAGAAGTCGGTCGCCCCGATCACCGTTCTCGCCAGCGAGAAATTGGCTCCTGCTTCGCCATAGATTTGCTCCATGACAGCCCGCCGCTGCGCCTTTTCGAGATGCGCCAGCACGAAGGCTGACGACTCGGTGAAGGAGCTGCCGATGCCGACGATCGTCTGCTTGCGAATGTCGGGCCTGATCACGATGCGAGTAGCCTCGGGCAAGCCATCGCGAAACGGCACGTTCGGTTGGGGGGCGAGCTTGTCCCCCGCTTCGCTGGTCAGCAAGATGGCCGACGTTTGCGTCAGGCCGTAGTTTGTGTGATCGATGCCGGAGGGATATTCGACTGGCGGGTGCTTCGCAAGGCACGCGGCGACGAGCGTGCAAACCACCATGCTCATGGCTACGGCCGTTCTCGATGCTTGCATCTGTGAGGATTGCGACATGATGTTCAGACCCAGAACGAGAAGTAGACGTAGACCGCCGCGACCAATCCCAGAACGACTACGGTCGCGATCACTTCGCGTCGGTCCCAACTGGCCCGGACGGCTTTTCGGTCGATCG
>JABDJF010000524.1 GCA_013002645.1 Myxococcales bacterium | reverse complement strand
CCCCCAAGTGCATCCGACCACATTTGCAAGCCGAGCCGTTCGGCGCAGCCCCGTGTCGCGCCTTTTTCCGCGCCCCGGTACGCCCGCAAGCACGCCCGTCGGGAGCCGTTCTCCGTTCGTGTGGTTGAGGTTGGGCGGGGTGTTTATTGCCAGGCGTCGCGGTTGCGGTCGACGAAATCGGACAAGCTCGTTGCGGGCCGGCCTATGATCCGACTGAGCGCCGGATCGACCGCGGCCTCTCCGCCCGCCTTGGCGTGGGCAAAAACCGCAAGCCGTGCCTCGACCAACCATGGAGGCATTCCTGCCTGCAGCATCATATCCCTGGACTGCGCTTCCTCGAGGTCGATATACGTGAGCGGTTTTTGGATCATCCGTCCGATCTCGGCTGCAACGCCTTTGGCGCCATAGGCCCTGCTCCCTGTCAGAACATGGGTTTTGCCCTGGTGTTCCACCGGGTACATCAGACACTCGGCGGCGGCGTCCCCGATGTCCAGGGCGTCGACATACGGAATCAACCCATCACCTTGCGGGACGATGATCGATGACATCGTCCGGATGGCCTCGGCCTGATCGTGGATGAAATTTTGAAAGAGGGAGCAAGGCCGCAGGATCGTCCAGCCCGCTTCCGACTCCGTCACCGCGTCGTCGACCTCGCGCTGCCAGTTCCGGAGCTTCGAACGTTCGTCCCATCCCGCTGCGCGCGAGGACAATCGCACGATGTGATGGACGCCCGCTTCGATAGCGGCATTCAACACGCGGAGCGACGCGGAGACTTGGGTCTCGATCAGAGGTGTCATGAAAAAGAAGGCATCGACTCCTTCAAACCGGGTCGGCGAAATCGATGGGGCTTCGAACTCGAACACCACCACGTCGCTCGCGCCGGCAAGGGTGTCGGCCAGCGCGCGCGACCTTCGTGCCGCAATGCGAACTTCGACACCTCGGCCGCGAAGGGCGCGATAAACCTCTCGACCGACAGTTCCTGTCGCACCTGTCAAAAATGCTCGCACGATTGCGACCCGCAAGGATCATCGCTGATCCAAGGCGAATCCGCACGATCCCAGTGCCGGAACCCCTCACAGCTGGCTTTGAAGTGCTAAGGAGACGCTTCGATGCCCAGCGAGCCTAAGCCGATAGCCCCGGACCAGGATTCGCGCCTCTTGACGCGCGAGTTCCTTCTTCTGCTCGCAGCGGTTTCGCTGTTTGGGTTTTCTTGGTCTTTCTATCTGATCTTACCAAAGTTTTTCGCGGCCGAGCTCGGGATGGACGCTGCCGGTATCGGTCGCGCGGTCGCCGTAGAAGGCCTCACTGCGGTTGCCGCCACGCCCTTGGTCGGCTGGCTGGTCGATCGGTACGGCCGGCGACCTTGGCTGACCCTTGGCAACGTCATGATGGCTGCCACCGGGGCGATCTATCTCTTCGTCGATCACGAAGGCCCCCTGCTCTACCTCGCGCAGATGTGCTGGGGGCTGGGCATGGTGATGGGGTTCAACGCGGCGGGGACGATGACCGCGGACATTGCGCCTAGCGGTCGGATGGCACAGGCGCTTGGCCTCTTCGGCGCGGCGAACCTCGGCATGAACGCGGTCTCGCCAACGATTGGGGAGGTCCTGGCGGATTCCTTCAGCTGGCAGCATGTTTTCGTTGCCAGCGCGACCGCCGGCCTTCTTGCTGCGATCCTGAGCACGCGTTTGAAGGAGCCGCCTCGACATCAGCCGCAGGAAGAGCAGGCTCACCGACCGATCTTTAGCGGCTCTCTCATGCGCGTCTACGGCGCGACATTCGTGATGACCGCCGCATTCACCGCGCTCTTCACCCTCCACCAGCCATTCGCACTCGAGCTCGGCGTCACCGAGGTTCGGAGTTTCTTCATTGGCTTTGCGATCGTCGCGCTCACGGTTCGGCTGGGCGGCGGGCGACTGATTGATCGCTTCGGTGTGCTTCGCTCCTCGGTGATCGCGTTCTGTATGTATGCTGCGGTGCCACCGATGCTCGGCATCCTCGGTCCCGACCATCTCTTTGCGATCGGCGCCATGATGGGGTTCGGGCACGGCATTGCCTATCCCGCAGTCACTGCCCTCGGGATCGAACGTGCAGATGCATCCTCGAGGGGCATGGTGGTCTCGATCATCCACGGCGCGTTCAACGGGGGCCACGCGTTTTTTGCGTATGGCCTTGGCCTGGTCGCTGCGGCATGGAGCTATGGCACCGCATTCTGGCTAGCCGGTGCCGTGACATTGGGCGGGGCGTTTATTTTGAGCCTCGGCAGTCGCGTGAAAGCCGCTTAACACCCACACCCGGCGCCCTCCTTCTGGTATTTTCCAGGCCGGTAGTTGGGTATGGCAGCAAAGCTAAAGGGCGAGGGCGCCGAAGCCAAGAGCAAGCTCAGCCGTCTTCTCGAAACGGAAGTCGAGCTCGAGTCGATGCTCGAGGAGGCAAGACAGGAAGCAAAGCGGCTCGTCGAATTGGCCGAGGCTGCCGCTGAAGATCGTGTCCAAGAGTTCGAGTTGCAACTCGAAGCAGAGGAAACGCTCGTCCGCGATCGAATCGCGCGCGAGCGAGACCAGGCCATCGCCGCGATTCGAGAGGAAGCTCGACGGGAAACCGACCAGCTCGACCAGATCGACGACGCGACGGTCAGCGAGCTCGCCTCGTACGTGCTGGACCTTCTGTTGGGCCGACCCGGATCGCGGGGTTCCGATTGATTCTGAAGATGTCCCGCATCCGAATGCTCGGGCCAAAAGAACAGTTGCAATCTTGCCTGGGCTGTGTCCAGGACGTCGGCCTAATTCAATTGATCGAACCTGCGGAGACCGAATCCTTGAGGCCCCTGGGCCTCACCATCGAGCAAGCTCATCACCTGCGCAGCGTGCGCAACGTCGTCGAAGACGTGGACACCGCGCTCGAGCTTCTAGGGGTGACACCGGATCCGCCCAAAGGAGCAGAGGCATTGCCGCTAACCAAAGCTGCGTTGATCGCCGGCCGAAGCCGACGGCAGCTCGAAGCCCTGGCCGAGCAGCGCCGAGGGCTCGAAGAGGAACGCGCCCTCATCCTGAAGTTCCGACCGTTCTTCTCCGCGTTTCGCAAAATCGGTGACTCGGGTCTGGACCTCCACGGGGTTCGAGTCTTCTACCTGGTCTTGAGAGAAGACGGGGAACAGGAGCTCCGCCGCATGCGGGCCGCCCTTCGCCAAGCCCTCGGCGACGGGTTCGAGCTCCTGAGCCAGCCGTCCGACTCCGGTGAATCCGCGATGCTACTGGCGGTGCCGACGGCAGACGCTGCAAAAGCCGAGAAATTGCTCAGCGAAGCGGGTGTCCAATCTCTCTCTCTCCCGGGACAGTTCGAAGAGGAAGGCGTGAGCGCGACGATTCGACGCATGCAGACTCGGCTGGGCGAGCTGCCCCAGGCACTCGCAGCGCTCGAGCGAGAACGCACGCGAATCGCCCGAGAGCGCGGACGGGAACTCGCATGGATCCAGGCGAGCGTCAGAGATCACCTCGCGACCGTCGAAGCCATGGAGAAAGCCGTTGTGACGCCACGAGCGTTCGTTCTGGAAGGTTGGGTTCCCAAGGCGGTGCAGCCGGACTTGGAACGGCGGCTCGGCTTGTGCTGCGGTCCGGGGTTCGAAATCGAGACAGTCTCCTCCGAAGAGTGGTCCGGCGACACCGTCCCGGTCGTCCTCAGAAACCCCCGTCTGTTTCGCCCGTTCGAAGCGATTACGAGAATGATGCCGCTGCCGAAGTACGGGACGGTCGATCCAACGCCATTTGTCGGGATTTTCTTCCCAATGTTCTTTGGAATCGTGCTCGGAGACATCGGATACGGGACGATGCTAGCGGCGGTATCCCTCGTGTTGAGGATCAGGTCGCAAGCCAACACGACCTTGCGATCGGTATCCGAGATCGGCCTTGCCTGCTCCCTATTCGCAGTCATCTTTGGCTTTCTGTACGGCGAGCTCTTCGGGGACCTCGGGCACCGGCTCGGTCTTCACCCCCTCATCTTCAACCGCGAGGAAGCGTTCTTTCCTTTCCTGGGTCTCGCCATCGCGCTGGGCCTGGTTCACATCGTGGTGGGCTTGCTAGTGGGGGCCGTAAAGATGTTTCGCGGAGACAAACGGCGCGCAATCGGCAAGGGCATGGCAGCCGTGATGGTCGTACTCATCGCGCTGGCGCTCATGGCTGCGTTCGAGTTGCTTCCCGAGCGATTCTTCACGCCCTTGGTGATCACCACGCTGATCGCGCTTCCGGTACTGATCATCGGCGAAGGCGTTCTTGCGCCCATCGAATTCGTGTCCACGCTAGGCAACGTGCTTTCGTATGCGCGCATCATGGCCGTCGGTACCGCTTCGGTGATGATGGCGGTCGTCGCCAACCGGATGGTCGGAGCATTCGGATCCGTTGTCGTGGGCATCCTGTTCGCCCTCGTCTTTCATCTGATCAATTTCGTTTTGGGCGTGTTCAGCCCGACGATTCACGTGTTGCGACTTCACTACGTGGAGTTCTTTGGAAAGTTCTACAGCCCGGGCGGTGCACAGTACCGACCCTTTCGACATTGGTCCGTGCGCGAAAGCGCCTCCGACGAGAGGAGCGAGTGAGATGGAATTAGAGATGGTTTTCCTGTACCTGAGTGCAGCGTTGGCGGTGGGCATTCCGGCCCTAGCCACCGCTTGGGCTCAATCGCGCATCGGCCCGGCGGCCGCGGCGGCACTTGCTGAGAAGCCGGAGCTCACCGTCACCGTCGTGCTCTTGATCGCCATTCCGGAGACGCTCGCAATCCTCGGATTCGTGATCGCGGTCTTAATCCTCATGCAGGGAGGAGGCTGAAACGATTATGGCCGGTTCCGACCTCGATACCCAATTGCGACGCGCTGCGAACGCAACGGCCGAATCCATTTTGGACGCGGCGCGAAGTGACTCCGAACGAGTGGCGTCCCATTCGGAACGGGC
>JABDJF010000505.1 GCA_013002645.1 Myxococcales bacterium | reverse complement strand
CACATCTTCTTTGCCGATCGCTACTACGGCTTCGATGACGCGATCTATGCGACGCTTCGAATTCTAGAAATCGTGTCACGGAGCGACTTGCCGCTGCATGAGATGCTGGCCGACGTACCTCAGACGTTTGCCACGCCGGAGATCCGCGTCGAGTGCGAGGACGCGCGAAAGTTCGATCTGGTCCAGCAGATTGTCGACCATTATCGGCCTACGCAGGCGCTGATCGACATCGACGGGGCGCGCATCCAATTTGAAGGAGGTTGGGCGCTGGTTCGCGCATCCAACACGCAGCCGGTTCTGGTCCTCCGCTTCGAAGCGGACACCGAGTCAGGGCTCGAGTCGATTCGGCGCGAAGTCGAGTCGGTCCTCGGGCGTTTCCGGAGCAGCTGACGTCGGGAGCTCAGGCAGCTCGATTTGCAAGGTGGCGCTCCGTACCGTCTGCCCCTCGACCGATTGCCAGTCGCTCGGCCCGATGACGGCACGGCGAGTCTCACGCTCGGGATGAACGACCAAAATCTCCTGGCCCTCCTGAATGGAAGCCGCGCGGACGCGCACGTTGGGCCCAGCGCCCAAGTAGCGATACACCTTTGCGCCGGGCGGGTTCGTGACGACGCGGACCCTCGCCCGCGCCCCGGTGTCGACGATAGAAGGCTTGGTCTTCGCGACGCCGAAATCGAGCTCGTCCGAGGGGTCGACGGCAGCATCGGCCTGAATCGCAAGCTCGTAGATCAAGCCGTCCCCGGTGTTCGTCCAACTTGCACCACGGGCAACGATCGCTCTCGACGGTCGAAGCCCGCGGTCGAAGACGATGAATTCATGATCGGCATCGACTGCTAGCCCGTCGGCAATCGCGGGACCTCGTCCGACGAAGACGAAGACCTGCGCGTCGCTCGGTTTGACCGTGACGTCGATGATGCCGGGCGTGAACGAAGCAACGGGCGGCCGAAGCAGTCCGTCCAGGGCACCCGAGCTGATCAACGCATAGAGGCCGAGGCCCACGACGGCGGCGACCAGCAGAACGCCCAAGCCGCCGCGGCGCTTCGGTGGCTGTGAAACGGGGAACGATGGCCGGTCGTAGACGGGCGCGGCCTCCGGCTCGCCAACAGGCAAGGGCGCAGGAATGGACTCGGCATGCGACACCGACCCGGTCCCAAACACAGACTCGGTCGGCGTCTCCAACGGAGTCCCGGTCCCCTTCCCAGCCTCCGCCCCCCCGCCAGGCGCCGGCGACGGCCCCGACGCCGACGCTGACACTGACACTGGCGCTGGCACCGGCTCTGGCACTGCCGCTGACACCGGCACTGACGCTGGCACTGGCACTGGCGCTGAAACTGCCGCTGGCCCTGACGCTGCCACTGCCGCCGACTCCGGCGCCGATTCCCCCTCCTCCTCGCGGGACCACTTCCGAATCGTCGCCGTGATCGGTTCAGGCCCCGGCTGAGGCGGTTGCTCTGGAAGCTCTGCAGCCGCAGCATGGGCGTCCGAAGCCGCTGGCGCCGCGCGATCGGGGACAGACGCCGAGCTTCTGGCGACAGCGGGCCTCGAGGGCGGAACCGGAAGCGTGTCCGGTTGCGCATCGACCTCGCTCTCGTGGCTCAGTGCGCTCGGGACCCGGATTCGCTCCGTGATCGGCTCTTCCGGATTCCACTGCTCCGCCCGCGACACGGACTGCGCGTGCTCCAAGGTTCTCGTGGCAGGATCCCCCAGCAATTCTTCGAGCTCCGTGTCGAGCTCGCGCGGGTCGACTTGAACTGGCTCAGGCGCCGGGGGCCGGTCGCTCTCACGAACTAGGCGAGCGAGGACGCGTCGCGAAGCGCCGCGGTTGATCGGGATGAGCGATGCCTCGATCGCGTCGTGTAGACGGCGAAGGTCCTGCGGGTTCTGTTCGGTCGTGCCGTCTCGGACGAGCTGCAAAAGGTGCGGAGGAACGCCGGGACCCGCCGCAACGAGAAGGCGAGCGAGGACAAAGACCAGCGAACGGGCTGCCTCGTCCGGGTCGGCCCGCTCCGCCTCGTCCGACACGACGACCGAGCCTTCCAAGGTCACCCGGACATCATCCGGGTCGATCCTCACAGACTGCAGCAGGAGACCTTCGCAGGCCTCGAGAGCGACGAAAGCACCGATCTCGAACGGTAGCCGATCGCCGCGCCGCTCCAGCTCCTGCACCAGTTGGCCCACGCCGACGTCTCTGCTCATCGCTACCCCTCAATCCCGCTCAGGCGGGCGCACACAAACCCCATGGTCGAGCAGGTACTCCTTGACCTCGGCCACAGTGTAATGACCGTCGTGAAAGATAGAAGCCGCAAGCGCCGCATCCGCTCCTCCGGCCTCGAGGCCTTCATGTACGTGCCCGAGGGTCCCCACGCCCCCCGAAGCTACAACCGGAATCGAGATTGCGTCCACAACTGCCCGAGTTAACAGCAAATCGTAGCCGTCCTGGGTCCCGTCTCGGTCCATGCTCGTCAGGAGGATTTCGCCGGCGCCGTAGTCGGCCATCTGCCGGGCCCAGGCGATCGCATCGAGCCCCGTATCGCGCCTTCCTCCGTGCGTATAGACGGTCCACCTGTCGGCGGCGCCCGGGACGCGCTTTGCGTCGATCGCCACCACGATCGCCTGCGCTCCGTACGCCTCGGCCATTTCTCTGATGAGCTCCGGGTTCGAAACAGCGGCGCTGTTGATCGAGACCTTGTCGGCGCCAGCATGGAGGAGCTCACTCACGTCGCGTCGCTCTCGCACGCCCCCGCCAACGGTGAGCGGGACCGCTACGGTCGACGCCGTCCGGTCGACCAGGTCGAAGAGGGTTCGGCGGTTCTCGTGCGATGCCGTGATGTCGAGGAAGGTGATCTCATCGGCCCCGCCGGCGCTATACCGCTGAGCCGACTCGACGGGGTCCCCCGCATCCCGAAGCCCGACGAAGTTGATTCCCTTGACGACGCGCCCTTCTTTGACGTCGAGACAGGGGATGATTCGCTTCGCCAACATCAGGCCTCCGCCAACGCTGCAAAGGCTTCGAGAAGGGTGAAAGCGCCAGAGTAGAGCGCGCGCCCGCAAACCGAAGAGCGAACGCCTGCCGCACTGAGCGCGCGCAGATCGTCGAGCGAGCCAATTCCGCCCGAGGCGATCACGGTCGTCTCGACATGGGACTGCAAGCCGGCGGTGCCTTCGACATCGGGCCCCTCGCGCGTGCCGTCTTTGTGGATGTTGGTGAATAAGATGGCGCCGATGTTCCAGCGATCGACCTCTTGGGCGAGCTCGGTGACATCTTGCGCACTTTGCTCCTGCCAACCTTCGACTGCGAGCTTCCCGTCGCGCGCGTCGAGCGCCATCACGACAGCGCTTGGAAATCGGCCGCAGATTGCGCGCGCCACGTCCGGCTCTTTCACGACGACGGTACCGAGCACCACACGAGCTGCGCCAGCGTCCATCCATTGCGCCGCAACATCTTCGTTGCGAACACCCCCACCGATTTGAACCTGAAGCTCAGTCTCACGAAGGATGCCCTGGATGATGGAGACGTGCGCGGGCTGACCCCGGCGCGCGCCTTCGAGGTCGACGACGTGAAGCCGCTGCGCGCCCTGATCCTCGAATCGCTTCGCCATGGCGACCGGGTCGTCGTCGTAGACGGTAACCTGGTCGTACTTGCCCTGGTGCAGCCGTACGACCTTTCCGTCGAGCAGATCGATCGCTGGAATCAACTCCACGCTACATCTCCGAGGAAGTGTCCGATTAGCCGAGCACCGGCGTGCTGGCTCTTTTCCGGGTGGAACTGGCATGCCAGGACGTTGTCCCGAGCAATGGCCGAACAGAACGGCCCACCGTAGTCGGTCATCGCGACCACGAGGCTTTCGTCGGCCGGAACGCAGTAGTAGCTGTGAACGAAATAGTACCATTCGTCGTTCTCGAAGACCGGGTGCCTGCTTTCGATCTGGTTCCAACCGATGTGTGGCACCTTGAGCTTGCGCCCCTGCGCATCGCGCAAGTCGGTCGCGAAGCGCCTGACGGCTCCCCGGAAGATACCGAGCCCTTTTTCCCCGGGCGCCTCGTCGCTTTCGTCGAACAAGGCCTGCATCCCGAGGCAAATGCCCAGATAGGGGCGACCGCTGGCGATCCAAGTGCGCACCGCCTCGCCGACCTCTCCGGCCAGCGCATGCGCGCACTCCCTGAAAGCGCCCTGCCCGGGCATCACGAGGCGATCGGCTCGCAGAAGGACGTCTGGATCTGCGCTCAGCTCGGCAGCCGCGCCGGCACGCTCGAACGCCTTGGCGACGCTGTGCAAGTTACCGAGTCCAAGATCGACGATCGCTACCCGGCCTGCAGTCATTCGGTCAGCGTGCCCTTGGTCGACGGGACTCCCACGACCCGCGGGTCGATTTCGGTGGCCTCCCGAAGCGCGCGGGCGAAAGCCTTGAAGCTGATTTCGATGACGTGGTGCAAATTCTCGCCGGCGTGTTGGCGCATGTGCAGGTTGCATTGGCTTCCGCGCGCAAAGCCCTCGAAAAACACCTCGGCGAGCTCCGCATCGAAATCGCCGATCTTCGCTTTTGGAACCGTAACGGCCCAGACGAAGTACGGGCGACCGGACAAATCCAGAGCGCAGGTGACGCAGGCTTCATCCATCGGCAGCGTGGCAGAGCCAAAACGGCGAATGCCCGACTTCTCGTCGAGGGCGATCGCAAAGGCCTGCCCGAGGGCGATGGCCAGGTCCTCGGTCGTGTGGTGCCCATCGATGTGCGTGTCGCCGAGGGCGCGCACCTCCAAGTCGAACAGCCCATGCTTGGCGAGCTGTTCCACCATGTGCGTGAGAAACCCGATCGGAGTCTCCACCTGGTACTGGCCGCTGCCGTCGAGATCGAGCACCACGCGGATGTCGGTCTCGTTGGTTCGACGTTCTATCGTCGCTGTTCGTGCCATGACGCCGCTACCATAGCCTGGAAATCGCTCCAGGCTACCAAACTAGCCAGACTTCATCCGCTGGAGAACTTCTTCGAGCTTGGCCTTGAGGTCGTCGTTGTCGGGCTCGTTTTGAATCGCCATCTTGAGGTTGAGCTTTGCTTGGGCCCAGTCCTCGGACTTGATCGCTCGATGAGCACGCGCGAAGAACGTCCGGGCCTTGCTGGAGCGCAACGCGACTCCGCCGGGTGCTCTGATCGTGCGGCGCTTTTCCTCCGCCCGATCCTCGGAATAACGGAGCAAGCCCTTCTCGAGACCCTCGTTGTAGAGCTTGCGCTTCATGGGATCGAGAAGGATTCGGTACGCCTCGCTCCCCAGCCGGTAGAGCTCCGTGTGTCGGGCCGCCTCTTCGGGCGAACCGACGAAGTTGTCCGGATGATGCTCGCGCGCGAATCGGTGGAAGGCAGTTCGAATCTCGTCCGAGCTCGCGACGGGCGTGACTTCCAAGACCTGGTAGTAGTCGTAACGATCTGCCGCGTCCGACATCGGTCAGCCTCCGAGCTTCGCCTCGTGGCGTTCGCGGAGCTGCCGGATTTGCTCTTCGGGCAGCTCACCGATGAGCTTGATGGCGATCTGTTGTTGCTGGCCGGTTCCAACGTCTTGCGCCCTGACCTGGAGCGTGCCGTCAGCGTCGATCATGAAGCGAACCGCGATTTGAACCTTGCCGCGAGCCGCCGGACGCAGCCCATCGAGCACGACCTCCCCGAGGAGTTGGTTCGCGGAGATTTTGCGGTCCTCGCCCTGGCAGATGCGCACAACGACGCTCTCCTGCCGATCGCGCGCGGTGGTAAACATCTTGGTCTGGCCAGCGGGGATCGCCGAGTTGCGGCGGATGATTCGCTCGCAGTAGCCGTCCACCGTTTCGACGCCAAGCGAGAGAGGCGTGACATCGAGCAGTAAGGGCGCCTGTGGAACCGTCTCCGGCGCTGCGACCGCGGCAATCGCGCCCGTTACCGTGTCGACCTCCTCGTCGAGCGCCGCACGAAGCGTCGCTGGCGCCTGGCTTCCGAGGTCCAGGTCGACATCGGCGTGCGAGACGTCGTCGATCGGCACCGAATCGCGACCGAACGCGTCTTCCCCGAGCTCCACCATGAGAGACGAGCGCTCTTCGTCGGGCTTTTCGACTCCGCCGTCCGCCTCGAGCCCGATCTGCATCAGGAGACCGGAGGCGTCCTCGGTGGTCGACGGGTTGAAGTCGAGCGTGCCGACGCGCGTGGGCTGCTCCGCGTAGCTCGGCTCGCGCGCGCGGGTCGGTGCGTCGAGCAGACCATCGTCGGCGAGGGAGTCGGCCATCGAATCGAGCGAGGCGGGAGGGGGAGGAGGAGGCGCCTGTCCGGGCAGGGTCGCCTTGCGCGCCGCCCGCACGACCGGAGGCGGCGGCAGCGGGGCAAGCGGCCGGTGATCTCCGACGTTCGTGATCTCGTCGTCGAGAGCCACGGCGCCGCTCGATTGGGCGACCTTCTTGAGCGAGACCTTGGCGAATGGGGCCTTCCTCGCGGGGGCGGAAAGCGACTGCGCGTGAAGTGCCGCACCCTGAGCGACGACCAGGTCCGGATCGATGTCCACCCTCGGCTCGCGCCCGAAGTACTCGGCAACCATTCGCTGAAGCAGGGGAATCCGCGTCGAGCCGCCAACCAAAATCACGTTGTCGAGCTGAGTGGGACGCAGGCCTGCGGCCTTCATCGCATCTTCACAAACGTCGAATGTCCGAGCAACCAGCGGCTGGCACATGTGCTCGAGCTGCTCGCGCTTCAGCGCGTAGTCCAGGTTGAGCCCGGCGCCGCCATCGCCATAGGCCAGCTCCTCGACGCAGAGCTGAATGTCGGGCTGGTTCGAAAGCTGGATCTTTGCCCACTCTGCAGCCGCCCTGAGCCGTTCGTACGCTTCTACGTCCTGCCGAACATCGTAGCGATGAGCCTCGAGAAAGCGTTCGATCATGTGGTCAGCGATCGCCGTGTCGACGTCATCCCCACCGAGGAACGTGTCACCGGCGGTTGCAAGCACTTCGAAGACATCTCCTGCGAGCTGAAGGATGGTGATGTCGAACGTGCCGCCGCCGAAGTCGTACACGGCGACCCTCTCCGTCGAGGTCTTGTTGTAGCCGTACGCGAGCGCCGCTGCGGTTGGCTCGTTGACGATGCGAAGCACGTCGAGCGCGGCCACTCGTCCAGCTGCTTTTGTCGCGCTTCGCTGCAGCTCGTTGAAGTTGGCGGGGACGGTGACGACCGCCGTGCCGCACTCTTTGCCCAGCGCTTGTTCGGCCACCTTTCGGATGTGCCGAAGGACAAATGCGCTGATCTCACTGAGCGTGTAAGTCTCGCCGCGCGCTGCGACCAACACGCCTCCGCTCGGGCCTTCCGACAATTCAAATGCGAACCGCTCCTGCGCGTGTTTGACCTCATAGCTGCTGAACGGGCGACCGATCAGCCTCTTGACGGAGTAGACGGTGTTCTTTGCATCGAGCAGGCGCCGCTCCTTCGCAGGCGCGCCGA
>JABDJF010000483.1 GCA_013002645.1 Myxococcales bacterium | reverse complement strand
CCCCGTGACCTAACGATGCGAAACCGAATGGCATGCAGAGCCGATCGGTTTCTCTCTTCGTCAGTGTTGGGTGGTCGCGCCTCGGTGCCGTGAGGGTGCCGTGGCGATCTTGGTTCATGTGAGAGCGAGTGACGTGACGTGAACATGGCGACGCGTGGACTCGTGCGTGATCATTCGGGAAGTATTGTTTTTGTTGACGTTTTGCGAGACCGCGAAACGGACCATTGGCGTCCGTGCCGGGTCGTCCCTTTTCTATGTAAGCTATTGAAATCATTGAAGTTTCCGTGGTAGCACTTCACGCCCCGGTGCCGTCAGGGTGCCGTCAGGGTGCCGTGGGGAGGTGACGAGGGCTCGAGGTCGGCCACGATTCGGAGCTGTGCGCGCTTCCCAAGGTGCGCATACTGCTCCGCGCTCTTGAGTGACCTGTGCCCGAGTTGCGCCTGTATCGCCTTCATGGAGTGCCCTCCCGTGGCCGCGTGTCGCGGCCTTCTCTCCTTGAAGCCAACCCCCGAGCCTAGTGGTTCAGAAAAGAGCAAAACGATCCCGAGATGGGCGTAGCGGTGGGTGCTTTGGGACGATGGGTGGCCCAGCTGGGCCTGGATGGTCTTGATCGAGTGCCCGTCTGTGGCCGCCTGCGAGGCGACGGAGTGGCGTCCGATCTTGTGATGCCCGAGCTCGCGAAGCCCGAGCGCCTTCTGAACCGCCAAGAGCACCTTGGCGCGTGCGTTGACCTTCTGCGGCCATGTTCCGTCTTGGCTGAACAGGAACTCCTCGCCCGAGTAGCCTTGTTCGATGTGCCACCGAATCGCGTCCATTACGTCGCGCGCGGCATCACGACGGGCGGCACAGTACGGCAAATGCTTGCCGGCATGGCCGCTCCGAGCCGGGTGAATTCGGGCCGGATTCTCCGGTCTTGGCCGGACCCTCGACCCGCTCTTTCGGCTGTACTTTTCAGACGCGTTCAAGCGGGCCATGGAAGAGCACGTCAGAACGGAGTTTCCCAGGCTGCGTGATCTGCTGCGCGCGGAAGCACAAACATGACTTCACAACGGGGTTCCTGTTCAGCCGCCGCTCTGTAGCTCCGCAATGAGGTCGTGCGCCTTCCAGGGGATCCGAAGCCCGCGCTTTTCGAGCTCTTCTTCGAGAAGCTCCGTGAACAGACCACGTCCGGGGACGACCGTTTCTAGAACGATGCGGTTGGCTTCCTCTGCCGTTGCGGTGCCTTGGTCCAAGCGGGCGGTTCTTTCGAGGGCATCCCGCATGTCCAGGCTCTTAAAAACGCCACACGATGGCGACGCGTCGACCCCGAAGATGCCAACCACTTCGACGCCGGATCTCTGATAGTCGCCGATCTGCTTCGCCGTCTGCCGAGCGAGCTTTCGGTAGATGCGCCTGGTGTACCAGAGCATGATCGGCAGTAGAGTTCCGCGAAGCCTGTATCGAAGCTTCCCTTCCGAGCCGTAGAACAAGAGCAGTCGACGCTTGAGGACGCCGCCCCACGCATGCTGTTCCGGGCAGGGAAGCTGGACGATACCGATGCCTTGGTCCAAGAGCGGTCGGACGAGCTCCGGGACGGCTCCAGCTCGGCGTGCGCCTCCGAGATACCGCGTATTCTCGTTCAGCAAGCAATGCGCAAGAAAGATCACTCGACGACCGCGCTCGTCCGAGATTCGGTTTGACCACGAAGTCGCGTTCTCACCAGTCATTCGATTTGGTGGCCCCTCTCATCGACGTGAGGTTGACATGCCCCACCATGCTGGCGAACGGATCGCTCTCCGGCAATCAGTTCGATTGGGCCGGGTCCCCCGTGGCCGTCGGCAACATGAGATCCTCCAGGAAAAACGCCGCGAGGTCGTGACGGCCGGAGAGGCCCGCTTTCCTGTAGACCGCACGGGCCTGTTGTCGCGCGGTGGTTTCGGTGACCGACCGGACTTTCGCGATCTCCTTGTGACTCAGCCCCTTCAGAAGCAGCAAGGCAACCTCTTTTTCAGCCGGCGACAACCTCCAGCGATCGCGCTTCGCGATCTCTACCTCGAGGGTCGGCGCGCTAGATGAATCGGCGAATCCCCGCCCGCCGCGGTGCTCCTCGTTTACGTCACGATGTGTAATTCGGTGATCTCGCTTGACGAACCGTGAACATGGCGACCCGGGCAAGGCCCGGTCACGTTTGAGTTTTGCTCTTTTTCCCGTGAGTCTGCAACGGTTCGAATCGTTGCAAGACCAGGCATGCTCTTTGCGCAATACTTGGCCCATGGCCATTCGAACCATCGTCGTCGGGACCAATCTCGCCGAGTCGGGAGAGGAGGCGCTGCTCCTCGCTCGTCTCACGGCGCGGTCAACAGGCGCCGCGCTCTGGTTGGTCCATGCGATCGAGGACGAGCAATCGCGGCCAAAGTGTCGTCAACCGCTCGAGAGGCTACGTCGGTCGTGCGAGGGTGCGGGCGTCACAACTCAGACCTCCTGCGAACACGGCACGCCTTGGGACGTCATTTTGCGCGCCGCCGTTTCGGTCGACGGCGATCTCATCGCGGTCGGGAACCCGGTCGGCTCGGTCGGGCTCCTCGGGCGCAGCCTGGGATCCACTGCGGAACGCCTCGTTCATCAGGCTCCGTGTTCCGTCGTCGTCTCGTGCGGACGGCTTCGCGACGACTATGCCGGCGCCCGCATCGTCGTCGGCATCGATTTCTCGCCTCACTCGATCGAAGCGGCCCGGTGGTCGCGCGACGTGGCGGCAGGGATCGAGGGCGACGTCGCGCTCGTGCACATCGCTTCCGAGCCCACCATCGGCGGCCTCGACAGCGGAGCGCGTCGGCGCCTCGAGGAGCTCGTCGTGAGCGAGGGGCTGGAGCCGAATACCACGGTTCGAGCTCTGCAAGGACCGATCGGCGAGACGCTCTGCCAGGCCGTCGAGGAGCTCGAGGCACAACTCCTCTTCGTCGGGAGTCGCGGTCAGGAGCGCACTCGCGGCACAACGTTCGGGAGCACGGCGCAGCACTGCCTGCGCCACTCGCCGGTTCCCATGCTCGCCGTGCGACCGCGAGCGTAACAGGCGGACCTCGACATGCCCCTTCGTCTGCGTCTAGGGCTTGGGGGCGCAGTGGGTGCGTTGGCGAAGCCGCGCTCGATGAGCTCGTGCGCTCACCATCGCTGAGGACTGAGATTCATCCGTCGATGGGCTTGGGCTCCCTCTACGTGAGGTAGCGATCCTCGATGGCCTCGACGAGCTCGCGTCGGAGCCTCTCAAACCCCTGGTCTCGGACGGACTGCTCTTCGAGCTCGCGTGCGATCCGTGCAAGCGTTTCGTCCCGGATGGAGCGTTGGAGCCACTGCGAGAACTCTCCATGGCTCGCGTGGTGATGCAGCGCGCGCGGGTCGCTCAGCAGCAGCTCGCGCCGAAACGCGGCGAGGTTGTCTGCCTGCGCGCCGGTCTGCCCGAAGAACGAACGAAAACGAAACACCTCGGCCGAGGGCAGATGCGAGCTCGCGTACTTGTGCCAGTGGCGGACGTGCTCAATGAGCCGCTTGCCCACTGTGAGGATAGCGATTGCGTCGGGATCTCCACGACGCATCAACAGGGCCTGCCCCATCTTCGGAGAGGGCCACCCATCGCGGTGTTCGAAGTCGACGAGCCCGGGGAGGATCGCGGTAAGCTTCTCGTCGAGGCCGCCTTCTCCGGCGAGGGCCATGACGTAGTCGAACGTGAGGCCGGAGGACAGGTCGAGCTGGCTCGGATGATACGAAACCAGACACAGGCCCTTCTGTCCTTGGGTCATGTCCCAGGGTGCGCTCTCATCGCGTAAACGCTCGTGTGCTTCGTCGACGAAAATCCAATAACGTCATTGATTGTGTGATAAAGCACTACACACGAACGCTCGACGATGGAGGTGACCAATGCTCAAGAAGAATCTCTTAACCGTCCTAACAATCTTGCTCCTAGGAGTGCCTGTGGGAGCTGTAGCGCAGCAGACGCCGATCCAGGAGCTCGGTGACGAGATCTTCGAGGATGAGGATCTGTCGATCAATAACAACCAGTCGTGCGCCACGTGCCATGACGACGCCTGGGGCTCGACCGGCCCGGATTCCGTTATCAACGCCGGCGGGGCCGTCTACGAGGGGTCAATTCTCGGCGCGTTCGGCGACCGCAAGCCACCGGAGACGGACTACGCGACGCTGAGCCCCGTGCTGCACCTCGACAAGGGTACGTGGGTCGGCGGCAACTTCTGGGATGGGCGTGCGACCGGCGAGAAGCTGGGCTGGCCGTCCGCGGACCAGGCGCAGGGCCCCTTCCTCAATCCCAAGGAGCAAGCGCTGCCCGACAACGCCTGCGTCGTGTACCGGGTCTCGGTAGCGACGTACGAGCTGCTCTACGAGGAGGTCTTCGGGGACAACATCTTCGCGATTGTCTTCCCGGTAAACACGGACGCGCTCTGCGCGGGTGGAAATCCTGTCCCGCTGAGCGACGACGATCGGGCCAAGGTCGAGACCGAGTACAACAACATCGCGCTGGCGATCGCTGAATACGAAGCCGGTCCCAGCGAGAGGTCATTCAGCTCCAAGTTCGACGCATCGCTCGGAGGCAACTACAAACCCACGAAACAGGAGCGGCGAGGCTTTGCGCTTTTCCAGGGCAAGGGGAAGTGCAAGCTTTGCC
>JABDJF010000471.1 GCA_013002645.1 Myxococcales bacterium | reverse complement strand
CTGCGATACGGTCTGGCCGCTTGGAACTCTAGAAACGATGCCGGCAAGGACCGAGCACGGCACCTTTTGGGGGCCGGGCTCCTACGACATGAAGGCCGGGCTCGTCCAGGGACTGTTCGCAATCGACGCGCTTGCGGCCGCGGGTGCCGCAAGCTTGCCGGTGACGCCGGTGTTCTTCATCAACTCCGACGAGGAGATCGGTAGCCACGAGTCGACCCGGGTCATCATTCGCTTCGCGCGCAGCGCAGACCGCTGTTTCGTGCTCGAACCCTCGCTCGGCCCGGATGGAGATCTAAAGACCGCGCGCAAGGGAGTCGGTAGCTTCACAATCACAGTTCGGGGGAAGGCCGCGCACGCAGGGCTCGATCCAGGGAAGGGCGCCAGCGCGATACTCGAGCTTTCGCTCGTCATCCAGAAGCTCTTCGCCCTCAACGACGCTGAAAAGGGAGTCACGGTCAACGTGGGTACAATCGACGGAGGCCTGAGCGCGAACGTCGTAGCTCCCGAGAGCAAGGCCTCGGTCGACGTCCGGGTTCCCAGCATGGAAGACGCCGATCGCATCGAGAAGGCGATCCACGCGATCGAGGCGGAGACCTCGGGGACCGAGGTCCTGATCGAAGGCTCGGTGCGGCGGCCCCCCATGGAACGCACGCCCGGCAACCAGCGGCTCTGGCAGCTGGCGCGGCGCGGCGCCGAAGAGCTTGGCATCTCGATCGAACAAGCTGCGGCCGGAGGTGGCTCGGACGGCAATACGACCAGCCAGCTCGTCCCGACGCTCGACGGCCTCGGTGCGGTCGGCGCAGGCGCACACGCCGTCAACGAGCACTTGATTCTCGACAAGATGGTGGAGCGGTCTGCTTTGCTGGCGAGGCTGCTCTCATTTCCGCCTCTCGACGATGTGATACCCGCGCCGGGTTAGAGCCCAGCGACCCGGATCACCGCGTCGCGCGCCGGCCGCTCATCCCCGACCTGTTCGAGCATCACGTCTGCAGGGCATTGCGAGGCTTCGAGGAGCGCGCGCAAGGGACGAAGGAGAAGCGACTCGTCTTCGCCCGCATCGTTCAAGTCGCCGATTCGCCGAAGCCCGGACTCCGCGAGCTCGAGCAATTCGCCGGCCCAGTCTACCGCCTCTCGGCGCATGAATTTGGTGCGGACGCCATGTCGCGCGAGGGCGTCTCGCTGCCTTTCGACTTCGGGAAAGGACCAAGAGTCGACCAGGCCCTCGAGCCCAACAAAGCTGTCGTCGTCGTACAAGAGGCCCTTCCAAAGCGCGGGCAGCGCGAAGAGCATGTCAGGGCGCTGCACGTCGGCGCCCCGGCACTCGAGCGTGTTCTTGAGCCTGACCTCGGGGAAGAGGGTGCTCAAATGCACGACCCAGTCTCCATAGACCGCTTTGATACCCCGGAAGCCGTCTTCGATGAACGAACGGAACGTCTGCCCGGTATTGTAGTGAGGGATGCCGTCGCGCTTGACGAGGAACATCGGCACATCGAGCGCCCAATCGACGTACTCTCGGTAGCTCGTCCGGTCTTTCCAGGCGAACGGGAGGAGCCCCGATCGGTCTGGGTCCATGTGAAGCCAGGTCAACGCGCGATACGAACGGTAACCGCTGCGCTTGCCGCACTCCCAAGGACTGTTGGCGAACATCGCAGTCACGATCGGCTGCGCCCGCAGGCTCACCCGCAGCTTCCGCATCGCGTCCTCTTCGGACGCGTAGTCGAGATTGGCCTGCACGGTGCAGGTCTTGGTCATCATGTCGCCGGCCATCGCGCCGCGCGTGGGCATATAGTCGCGCATGGCGGCGTAGCGCATCTTCGGCACCCAGCCGAGCTCCTCGACCGAGGCGAAGGGATGACAGCCGAGGCCGAGCCAGACGAGCCCGAGATCGTCGATGACCGGCTGCAGGTCCGCCCAGTGCAGGTCTGATTCCGCCTTGCCAGCGTGCACGGTTCGGTAGGGCGCCCCGGAGAGCTCGATCTGCGAACCGGGCTCCAGGGTCACCGAAGCATCATCGCGGCGGAGGGCGACGATGGGCCCGGTTTCCGTCTCGCGCACTGGGTCCCAGCCGTGCTTCGCGATCAGCTGTTCGAAGATCGCGACCACGCTGACGGCACCGTCGTACGGCAGGTGCGCTCCGCTGGTTTGCTGGACCGCAATTCGCTCGGCTTCCGTGCCGATCCGCCAACGCTCCCGCGGCTTCTCCGCGTCGTGAAACAGCACGAGCAAGTCATCCATCCCGCCGAGCGGGGCATTGAGTTTGGGCAACGTGTCCTCTGAGCTCAACCTAGGGGCGCGGGACCCTACCACGAAGGCTAGCCGCACGCCGCCAGGCCGAGGCCCCTGCACAGTTCACAGTTGCACGAGGGGCCGGGACGTGGTGGAACGGGTCGGTGGATCGACTGCTCGACCTTCTGCAAGAGCGCGGTTTTCGCCGCGGGCATTTCGTATTGAGCTCCGGCAAAGAGAGCGACTTCTTCATCGACTGCAAGCCCGCAGTGCTACTTGCTGAAGGACACGCGCTGGTCGGCAGCGCATTGCTCGAACGCATTCGAGATCTAGTCGGTTCCGTTTCGGCGGTTGCAGGGGTGGAGCTCGGAGGCTGTCCTTTGGCGTCCGCCGTTGCCTCCGCCTCGTGGGCGGAGGGCGACCCCATCGACGCGATCTATATCCGGAAGTCCAGCAAGGGGCACGGCACCCGAAAGCTGCTCGAGGGCGCCGATCGTTTGGGTCCAAACGCCAAGGTCGTCATCGTCGAAGACACCGTGACGACGGGCGGCTCGACGCTCCGCGCGGTTCAAGCAGTTCGCGACGCAGGCTTCGACATTGCCGGTGTCATCGCCGTCGTCGATCGTCTCGAGGGAGGAGCCGCTGCAATCCGAGATGCAGGCGTCGTCTTCAGCACGCTCTACGACCGCACCGACTTCATGGGGGATGCATGAGGCACGCATTCCTAGCCGCGCTGCTGACGGCGGCATTCGCGTCATCGAGCTGCAAGCCGCAGCCGATCACGATGCAGCCCGGGGCCCGTACCTTCACCCCAGATTCCTACCCCGGTATCTGGGAAGCTTGGACGCGCGACGAGGAGTCTTTCGCCTGGAAGGAGCTGGCCCACGAGATTTTCGTCTCCGCCACGTTCGAGTCCTGGGAGTTCCGATGGGCCTATGTGGTCCGGTACGCGTACGATTACAGCCTCGAGCCCGAGGCACGCGACGAAATGCTCCAGGCCAGCCTGGCGAGCTCCCGCCAGGAGCACCGCTTCTTCGTCACCCTCTCGGGGATGGACTTCAGAGAATCGAATCTCGCGGGCAAGACGTCCGCCTGGCGGGTCCTGCTCGTCGATCCAGAAGGCAACCAGACCGTGCCGCTCCTCATCGAGCGCGTGAGGCGGCCCACGGCGGTGGATCGGGTCTACTTCCCGCAGGTTAGCCCCTATCGACAGACGTTTCGCCTCACATTTCCGGCAGTCGACGCCGAAGGCCGTCGGACCATCCCCGACGGCGCCGAGTCGCTCATCCTGCGTTTCACCGGCGCTCGGGGCCGGGCGGACCTTCGATGGCAGCTCCGGCCTTCTCCGACCGGTTGAAGAAGGTTTGACAGCGTCGATTCGGGCTCGCTATCATTCGTTGGTCTCGTAAACCTTTGTAACAAATGGGGAAACGGGCCGCGTGGGGAGGTTCAGAATGATTGTGCGCCACAGGGGGTGGGCTGCTGCAGTTTTCATTGCAGTGCTTGGTTTGGGTTGTCATGCAGCCGAGGACGATCCGGCAGGACAAGCCGGTGAGCTTTCGGATCCCGTCCGGCGGGAAAACGCCATCTTCAACTTGAAAGCGATCTACACCGAGACGCTTGCCGAGAACGGCGGCGATCGAAACAGCGCGGACGTCGTGGCCGTCGCCGATGTGACCGTTGGG
>JABDJF010000468.1 GCA_013002645.1 Myxococcales bacterium | reverse complement strand
CACATGACCTTGGCGATCACCAAGGCGGCCGGAGCACTCATCACCGTTGCGGCGATTAGATGCCCGGCAATGTCCGGAAAGACGCCCTTGAGCAGACCCACGTACGCTGCCAGGACCCCTCCCGCAACGGTTGCAAAGCCACCGGTCATCACCGCCGTCAGCTCCGACATGGTCATCCGGCCGATGAACGGTGCGATCATCAGCGGCGCCTCGGTCTGGCCAACGAAGGTGTTGGCGGCGACAGAAAGCGTTTCGGGCCCTGAAGTCTTCATGGTGCGGCGCATGATCCACGCGAAGATGCCCACCAGGCGCTGCATGATGCCGAGGTGATAGAGAATCGTCATCAACGAGGAAAAGAAAATCAGCGTCGGCAGCACGTTGATCGCAATCGTGAACTTCTCCGACGCGAAGTCGCCAAAAATGAATTCGGTGCCTTCGGCGGTGAAGCCGAGCAGGGCGAGCACCAGGTCGTTGAGAACCGAAAACAGCCGCAGCCCAATGTCGGTCTTCATCACGAGGACACCGAATGAAACCTGAAGCCCGATTCCCCATGCGACGACCCGCCAAGGGACCCGCTGGCGATGCTTGGAGAACAGCCACGCGATCGCCACCATTGCGAACAGACCGAAAAGCGAAATTAGGCGCTGCCAAAAAGGCACCGCACCCTCGTCGAAGCTCAAGAGGGTGGCAAGGCTGTGCATCGCCGCGGATACTAGCCGGTTTTCATTCGTAGGGAACGTCGAAGCGGGCGCGATAGGTCGCTATCCGCGACTCTACGTCTTCGTTCGTCATCCCGAAGTCAGCGAGGGAGTATTTGTGACGGCCGTACTTGTGTTGCTTGTTGACTTTTTGCGACGCCTCCATGAGACGGACCGTGGGTGTGGTGAGCTCGAGCCCGGCAGCCTCGTAGATCCGCGCGACATCGGGCAGCGGGTCCCTGATCAAGTCGTAGTATGAAACGTCGATGAAGCCTCGATCGCCGACACGTTCCCGCGTTGCCAGCGTTCGCCGTGCCATGTTCTCGATTTTCCCGAGCCAGTGGCTCGCGACTCGGTTCGGATCCACCTCGTCGCTGAAGATCATCTGAAGGTGGGTGAGCATGCTGAAGAGCGAAGGGCTCGTCTTGAGCGGATCGCGATGGGTGTGGACGAGTAGCGCCTTCGGAAACACCTCCAGCAGAGGGTCGAAATACTCTTGATGGTGCGGTGTCTTGAGCACCCAGCGGACGTCTTTGCCAATCCCCGGCCGCTGCCACTGCAGGTACTGCATCATGCGCCTGAGCGCCTGGTAGGCCGGAACGTGATCCTGAGCTTCGAGCCACTTGGAGTACGTCGGCACGTTCATCATCGCCTCGGGGGTCGTCGTCAGAAACGCCTGTTCGAGAAGGATCACCTCTTCTTCGGGCGCGTCCGGTTCCGCCGGATGGATCGCGAAGAACCCTGGCGACATGTACTTGAGCCCTTTGGCAACGGCGGCGGCCTGCGCGAAGCGCGGGTCTTTCTTTTGCCCGGCTTTGTGCTTCGCGGGCGCGGGATTGATCGCCTCCCAGGAAGCCAAAGAACGAATGGCCCGGTCCTGTGCGATCAAACGATGCAACATCGTCGTTCCGGTGCGCGCCAGTCCAGCGACCACGATTGGCGCCTCGACCTCGATGTCCAGGATTTCGGGGTGCCGCTTGATCGTGTCCTGGGCAACCAACTTGTTGGTCAGTACACCCACGATGCGGCCTCGGATGATCATGTGGCCCACCGGATTGAGCCGCGCCTCACGGTTGATCGAGTCGACCAACACGTCGAGCGGCTCCAGGAACCCCTCTTCGCCAAAATCGTCGAGGCCGACTTTCCGCCGTGCGTCGGAAAGCACGCCTCCCACGGTGATCGGCTTCCCGCCGATGCCTAGCTTCCACAGCGAACGGCCGACGCGGTTTGCCAGCGCAATCGCGGCCGGGCGGTAGGGCTTGCCAAAGCTGCTCCTGATCTCAGCCGACGACATCGAACTCGTCAGAGCTCCGAAAGCTTCACCACCCGGGTCTGGGGCTGAGGGTGCTCCGT
>JABDJF010000587.1 GCA_013002645.1 Myxococcales bacterium | reverse complement strand
GCGCGGATCTTGATCGACGTCCAGGTACGCTTGACCAGCTCCAAGTAAACCAGGGCCAGGGCGCCGCCGAACGCGCCGATCAAAAAGGTCGTGATGCCGGCGCGCCAGGGTGCCCGAGGAATCCCGGCGAAGGTATTGTGGAGCTCGATCTGTCCGAGTCCAACGAGCAGTGCGAAAATCAACCAGGCGAGCGGGAACAGGATCAGACCGGTGAGCAACTTGATCGTCGCGGTGTCTTTGTACTGTTTCGAAGCGATGCGAGAGATCAGGTTGATCAGGAAATAGGGCGCAGCATTGATCAACAATCCCAAGACCAGGACGGGAGGAAACACCAAAAAGACCACGGCGGCTTGGGCAGCCAAAAGAACGGGGAGCCACTTGGATTCAATCGGGGGCGGTTTGTCGAGGTCGTCGTCTTCGAGCTTCACCTCGCGGAGCGCGGAATCATAGGCCTCGACGCGATCGAGCAAGGCTTGGACTCCGTCGGGATCGGTTCGGAGCCGCGCGTAGTACGCTTTCCAAACCCTCGCCATACCCAAGGAACGCTCGGCCATGTCGGGAGCCTTGAGATTTACCCCGGCCCGCTTCGCGCGCTCGGCTCGGACCAGGCTTCGGACGCGGCTCATCAGTTGGTTCAGCTCCCAGCTTTCGGTCGCGTGGGTGACCTCTTGAAGCACCGGCTCCAGAACCTGTGTCAGCTCGCTGCTTCGGGCGCGCAGGGCCTCGTCGTCGCCTTCCGGAATTGGTGCCGCGAGCTCCCTGGGGAGCACCAAGGGCGCGTGGAACTCGACCAGCACATCAGATCGAAACATCGTTTTGTCGTCGTAGTGAAGGCCGACGGGGATGATCACGGGGGGAATGCCGTTCTCCGCACAGAGTTGTTTGGACCGGTAGTAGAGCCGCGCCGCGCCGGTCTTGAGCTCCTGGAGAAAAGGATCGTCGTGACTGACGCCTTCGGGGAACAATGCCGCGAAGCCACCGTCGCAGACCGCTCGAGCCATCGCATCGAGGCTTCTCCGGTTCGCCTGTCGCCGCGCATCGACGTTCCCGTCTTCCGCATCCGTCGCTCGAAAGATCGGGACGGTCCCGAGCGCGCGCATCAGACGACCGACGATCGGCCAGGCAAACAGCCCGTCTCGCGCTCCGAACACGACGCGACGGGGAAAACCAGTGATGATCAGCGCCGGATCCACGAGCCCATTCGGATGCCAGGCGATCAGAATACCGCCGCCCGACGTCGGGACGTGTTCGACCCCGCTCACCTCCACTCGGCGAAAGAACAGGCCTGCGAGAAACCGCACCAGGCGAACCGCGTTGCTCCGTTCGATCTTCACCTTCTGATTGTATCCCGACAAAAAGACGCCTGTCCCCTTTTCACGATACGCGCTAGACCGGGCGGGTCATGCGAGGTGGGCTAGCTTGGGTTTTGTCGGTTACGTTCGCGGTAATCGGAGCTGGGTGCAGCAAGAAGGCGGACGATCGAAATGCGGCTTCTGATTCGAAGCCGGCACGAGCGGCCGTCGCCCCCACGCCGAAGGGGCCGGCGAGCTACGTGGGCACCCCGAAGTGCGCTACGTGTCACGAGGGACAGCACGAGGGCTGGCTCGGGTCGCATCATGATCTTGCGATGCAAACGGCGACGCCGGAGACGGTGCTCGGCGATTTCGACGACGTGAAGGTCAAGTACTTCGAAGAGACCACACGCTTTGGTCGTGAAGGAGATGAATTCTTCGTGGAAGCGCTTGGCGCCGACGGCGAGCCCGGGCGCTTCCCGGTGATTTATACCTTCGGCGTCGAACCGCTACAGCAGTACCTCGTAGAGATCCAGCCTGGGCGTCTCCAGTCGTTTCTCTTCGCCTGGGACACCCGTTCGAAAGAAGAGGGTGGCCAGCGTTGGTTCCACCTCCAGCCCGACGAGTATGTAGAGCCCGGCGACGCGCTGCATTGGACCGCGCCTTCTTACAATTGGAACTATTCCTGCGCCGACTGCCACTCGACAGCGCTGAAGAAGAACTATGATCGCACGACGAAACGCTACTCGACCGAGTACTTCGAGATCAACGTCGGCTGCGAGGCTTGCCACGGCGCTGGTTCGCGACATGTCGAGCTCGCTGAGGCAGCCAACGCTGCGAAAGACTCTTTGTCGGCCAGCGCGGGGTTCGATCGACGACTTCCTAGCCCCACCAAGCGCATCTGGTCGTTTAGCGAAGGCAAGTCCATCGCATCGCTGAGCGGGTCGGAACCGAGTGATGAAACCGAAACCTGCGCGCCCTGCCATTCCCGACGCGCCGATCTAGGCGGTGCGAGCACTGGCTTCCACGATCGTTACCGTGTCGCGGCGCTCGACGAGCTGCTTTACTACGACGACGGTCAGATCCGAGACGAGGTCTACGTCTACGGCTCGTTCCTACAAAGCAAAATGCACGCCGCCGGCGTCATTTGTAGCGACTGCCACGATGGCCACAGCACGAAGCTTCGCTGGGACGGCAATGCCTTGTGCGGCCGCTGCCACGACGCCGACGTCTACGACACCGCGAAGCATCTTTTTCACGAGATCGGGACCCCAGGCAGCCTTTGTACCGACTGCCACATGCCCGAGCGCACCTACATGGTGAACGACGACCGAGCCGATCACCGATTTGGTATTCCGCGTCCAGCACTTGCCTCCAACATCGGCGCGCCGGATGCCTGCACCGATTGCCATGCAGGCAGGAGTGCGAAGTGGGCTGAACGAGAGATCGCGGTGCGCTTCGATAGCCGCGTCGCGCATCCGTTTGCCGAGGCGCTTCATGCAGCCCGGACGCAACGGCCGGAAGGCGAGCCGGGCCTCGTAGAGCTCGTAGCGGTAGGCAAAGCGCCGGCGATCGTTCGCGCGACCGCGCTCCTCGAGCTCCGCAATCTCGGGTCGCCGTCGCTCCCCGCTTTGCTGATGCGCGCCGGCGGCGACCCAAGCCCCATCGTGCGACGCTCGGTGGCAGTGGCTGCGCGAGATATGCCGCCGGAGCAGCGAGTCGAAGTCGTCCGTCCGTTGCTGCGGGACGAGGTGCGATCGGTTCGAGTCGAAGCGGTTGCTGCACTGCTCGGCGTTCGTGCAGGCGATTGGACTGCAACGGATCGCGCAGCACTAAAGAGCGCGACCGCGGAGTACATCGAAGCCCGTTCGTTCAATACGGACCGCGGCGAAGGCTTGGTCGACATGGCACACATCGCAATGCTGGCTGGCGACTTCAAGCATGCCGAGGAGACCCTCCGCGAAGCGCTCGACATCGACCCGACGTTTACCGCGGCCTACGTCAACCTTGCCGACCTCTTTCGAGCTCGAGAGCGGGACGAAGAGGCAGAGTCGACCCTTCGCGAAGGGCTAAACAGGGCGGCAGACCAAGCGGCGGTCGAGTTTGCGCTGGGCCTCACCTTGGTTCGCTTGGGGCGCCACCCGGAAGCCATGCCGCACCTTCGCCGCGCATACGAGATGCGTCCTGAAGCCATCCGCTTCGGCTACGTCTATGCGGTTGCCCAGTTTGACGGCGGACAGCGCGACGCGTCCCTCCGCACGCTCGAGAAAATGCAAAGGCGTTACCCTGCGAATCGAGACCTCCTCCAGCTTCTTGCTGGCTACAACCAGCAGATGGGACGAGCGAAGGCGGCGGAGCGATACAGCACAGCGCTGCACAAGCTCAACGGCCCTTGAAGCCGGCGCCGCGTTTGGGCCCGGGCGCGCGCTCACAGCACGGCCCGTACCGTTTGCGTCTTGACGGATACCAGCGCCGCGTGAGAGACCGAAAAGCGCCAATGCCCTTCCTCGAGATCATGCATGCC
>JABDJF010000428.1 GCA_013002645.1 Myxococcales bacterium | reverse complement strand
CGGTCGATATGGGCGTGCCCCTCGATCACGTCTGCACCCTTCGGGTTCGGACGGCGCCCAACCATGCCACGGTCGAGCACGCGAGGGTCGTCTGGTCCCAGGCGCGGCCCGACGGCTACCTGCTGGGGCTCGAGTTCATCACGGCGCCCACCGCCTGAAATCGTTCAATTTCGCCCGCGGGGATCGGAATTGATGCGAATGCTTGCGGCGTTCTGAATCAGGGGTTAAGTTCTCCTTGCATCTGAGCGTACCCATTTCGGGACGCTACGGAGGTTCACAACATGCGCCGACGAATGTTCCTCGGAAAGATCCACCGAGCTACGATCACCCACGCGGACTTGGACTACGAAGGCAGCGTGACGATCGACGCCAACCTGCTCGATGCCGCTGGCATCCTGGAGCACGAAGAAGTTCAGATCTGGAACATCACGCAGGGGACGCGCTTAGCGACCTATGCGCTCGAGGGCCCGAGAGGCTCGGGCGTGATCTGTGTCAACGGCGCGGCCGCCCATCATATGAGCCCCGGCGACCTTGCAATCATCGCCAACTTTGGCGAGATGACCGACGAAGAGGCGCGAGCGCACAAACCAAAGGTCGTGCTGGTCGACAGCAAGAACCGAATCGTCGACACGGGCCCCGAGCGCCCGGGCCCGCAAATGCCGCGCCGGGTGGACGAGCTCGTTCATTAACGCGATGATTCGCGCCTTGCCGGGGTGGCGGAATGGCAGACGCAGGCGACTTAAAATCGCCCGTGGTAACACGTGTGGGTTCGAGTCCCGCCCCCGGCACTAGGTTGGTATTCGCGCATTGGCTTTGATTGCGCTGCGTTATCCCCCGTGTCCAACGTCGTTCATCCGCTGGATCCAACCTCGCGTGATCGGATATGCGTCGGAAATCGCCGTTACCACCATGTCATGGGAGACTGCACGAACGACGACAGCGCCCAACTGGGGATGCATGAAAGTCTCTCCCCCGGTCAACGTAAGCACCAAACAACCCATCTCAGCTAGATGATCGACACGTGCGAGTAGCTCTTGGACGGGGATCGGTGGCGAATGGTCGTCGTATTCGTTGCATTAGCCGCAGCTGAGGTTGCACCGGCGGATAACGACCAGCTGCACGAGGAGTGGGGACTCGGGCCGCCTCACGGCATTGACCGCTCGCGCCGCCGTCCGGGGTGGGTACGGCGTGAGCGGACGCAGGCGGGCTTGCAGGGCATGATGACGCATCGAGTGGTTCCTTCGCAGGGCGTATGTCGCAGAGCCGCCTTTGTGACGAATTGGCGAAATTCTTGCGAAAACTGGCGTGACTCTTGCTAACTTCCCGTCTATGCCTCCCCAGATGGCAACCCTGCCGCGCCTGGACCACCTCCTGAAGTCGAACGATGTGGAGGACCCCGTCAACAGATACGTGCACCGCACGCTAGCGTATCTGTTCGTTAAATCGGTCTTCAGGACACCGATAACTCCGAACATGATCACGCTATCCACGATCGTTCTGGGTTTCGCCGCCGGCTGCGCCTTCCTTTGGGGCACGCCCGCGGCGATGCTGGCCGGGGGCATCGGTCTCTGGGCAGCCTCAATCTTGGACGGCGCTGATGGAATTCTCGCTCGTGCCAGGAACCTACAATCGGAGTTCGGACGCGCACTCGACGGCGCTGCGGACGCACTGGTCGCGGTTTTCACCGTCTTCCCGGCCTTCTATCACATCTGGGTAACCCGCCATAACCCTTACGATCTCGCCCTCATGGTCCCCGCATTGGGCCTCACTGTCGTGCACGTGGCGATGTATGATTTCTACAAGGAGTCGTATCTCAGGGCCACCCGCCCGGACCAGGGCGGCGAGGGCCGAGACGCCGACGATATCGACGACACCGTTGAAGCGGCAAGCAGTAAGGGGCTCATCATGCGGCTAGCGATCAACTACGCGCTCGTCCCGCACCTCAGTCGCCAAAAAGCGCTCGTCCACTGGCTCAACCGCGACGCGTGGAGCCTCAGCCAGTTGGTCGAGAGCAACGGCGAAGCATCGGAAGTCTATAGGAAACACAACCTGGGGCCCATGCGGCTTTGGGCGTTGGTGTCGTTGGCGCCGCACAGCTATCTGATGGCGATTTGCGCCATGTTCGATCGTCTGGAGCTGTACCTTTACATCCGAGTGTTCCTGATGAACGGCGTTTTCTTGGTTGCGGTGGCGTGGCAACGCTACGCCACAAACCGGACGATCAGAGATCTCGGGGGGGTAGATGCCATGAGAGCGGGAGGCGGTCGTCAGTCCTTCGTCACGTGACCTGACTGCAACGCGACTGTGACTCTCGCTCACAGGCGTGAATATTCTACCACGTCGAGCACCATCCAAAGGGGTTACTTCCAACAGTGCAAACACGAATCAGACCGCAACGCGCCATCATCCTTGCCGCCGGCTTCGGCAGTCGGCTTTCTGATGGTCAGCCCGTGCCGAAGCCGCTCCGCGAGGTCGCTGAGGTTCCCCTCATCATTCGGATCATCAGAGGTTTGGAGAAGGGTGGAGTCCGCGAAATTGGGATCGTGATCGGCTATCTCGGCGACGATCTGATGAGCGGCCTGTTGGCTCACGTGCATCGCGCGAAGCTATCGTTCTTTCTCAACGACGAGTACGAGAAGCCCAATGGCACGTCGCTCCTGAAGGCGCGCGACTTCGTCACGGGGCCAACGTTCCTCTTGATGAGCGATCATTTGTGGTCGCCCGACCTGCTCTCAGCCGTGGGTTCGAGTCCCGTCGGGGAACAGCAGTCCGCCCTCGGCGTCGATTATCGGATTGACGCCTGCTTCGATCTGGACGATGCGACCAAGGTCCAGGTACAGGATGGCCGCATCGTGCGCATTGGCAAGCAGTTGAAGAACTACAACGCACTGGACACCGGGCTCTTCCTGATTACCCCGGCTCTCATCGAGGCGCTCGACGCGGTCAATGGTCCCGAGGGCTGCTCGCTATCAGAAGGAGTGGCGGCGCTGGCTTCGAGAGGCCGAATGCTGGGCGCGGACGTTGGCGACGCGACATGGATTGACGTGGACACGCCCGAGGCCCACGCCGAAGCCGAGCGGCTGATCTCCACGCTCGGCGAGGAACTGGACAAGCAGTCGCATGATGCGCTTGAGCACAGCATGGTGACGGGGGTGTGGCCACGGGCACGCGAGGACCGAGCTGCAGCGATCAAGAAGGCACAAGAACGATGAGCTCGCAAATGAGGCGGTCGCGTGGGGCAACGAGCACTTCGCGTTCGACTCGCTGACGCGAAGGGCCCTCTGGTCTTGGGCATGAGGGTTCGCGACCGAAACGAGCGTGTCCTCTCACGGGGTGCCGCTCGTGGCGTCGAAGCAGTACGGTCCGACGAGTACGAGCCGACTTTACTCGTACCCGATCACATCGTGCTCCAGCCGAGTCTGTTCGACGCGCTATCCGCGCTCGACCCGCCGCGTCGATTACGCGCTCCGGACCGTGGTGAGCTCGACTGGGGCCGAGTCTCGGGGTCCACCCCCGCCTTCCAGCTGACCGTTGACCATTTCTTCGACGTCGCTGATGCCGGAGGCCGCCGTCGTGCTGAACGGATCCTTCTTCTCCAGACCGAGAAGAGCACCGACGGATGGGTCTCGCGCAGGTTCAACCGGCCGCTGAGCCGATTCTTCAGTCGTTGGTTTCTCAAGGCCGGCTTCAGCGCGAATGCTGCAAGCGCCGTCAGTCTCGCGATTGGCCTCGGGTGCGGGATTGCCGCTGCACAACCTGGTGGTTTCTGGTTGGCGGTCACCGGGGTGCTCTTTCAGTTCGCTTCGATGTTCGACGGCGTGGACGGTGAGATGGCGCGCGTGACTCTCCGAGATTCGAAAGCAGGCGCGGCGATCGACTCTTTCGTCGACAATCTGACCTATCTGGCGACCCTGGTCGGCTTTGGCATCGGCTGGGCACGCGAGGGCATCAGCGGAGCCGAAGGCTGGTTGCTCGTAATCGTGACCGCCCTGATCGTGACTACCCTGCTTCAAGTGCTCGGCTTCGTTCGCAAGCATGCTCCCAACGCGTCGTTCGTCTTCTTCGATAGGTCGCTCCAGCGTGCGACCGAGGAGACCAAGAGCTCTTCGCTCAGGGCGATCAACTTCCTCTTCCGCGCGACTCGGCGCGACATGCTCGCCCTCATCTTGATGTGTCTCTCGTTTCTGGGGAGTCGGTTCGCGGTCTTCTGCGCTCTCGCCTTGGGCGTCTTGGTGGCCAACTATCTGCTCCTATTCCACCGAGGTGACCTGGTCCGCGCGGCGGGAAGCCTGCGAGCCGAGGTAGCGCAAACGTGACGACCGGAAGGATGGACCGTTTCTTCAAGCGATTGGCGACAGTGCAGTATCGCCGTGCGGGGGTATTCGCAATCGCGGGAGTGCTCATGACGGCACTTGCGTTGCCGCTCGTCGCCAAGCTCGGCTTGAACAGTGACTTCGAAGCCCTGCTGCCAAAAGACAAGCCAAGCGTCATCGACCTGGCGCGGATCCGCGATCGCGTAGGGGGGTTCAATACACTCACCGTTGCCATCGAATCGGACGACGTCGATGCGATGCAACGGTTCGCTGCGGCGCTTGTTCCCCGCATCGAGAAGTTGCCCCCGGACCTAGTGCACTTCGTCGATTGGAACATCAGCGCCTACGAGGACTTCGTTTGGGACCACAGGCATCTCTTCGCTTCGCTATCGGATCTGGAGGAGGCAAGAGATGACCTCGACGAGCGCCTCGACTACGAGCGCCTCAAAGACAACCCTTTCTACGTTCAAATCGACGACTATGTGCCGCCAGGACCTCGCGAGATCCTGGAGCGGATTCGGGACGAGGCCGAAGAAGGCAAGAAGGAGATGGAGAAGTATCCGGGTGGGTACTACATCCACGCCGATCGCGACTTCTTGGCGATCTTCGTGCGGAGCGATCTCGGCGCTGGCAACGCAGCGGGCATCGAACGCTTGATCTCCTCGATCGATGCGGAGGTCCGGGCGCTCGGCCCAGCAAGCTACGCACCCGATCTGACAGTCGCGTATGGAGGAAACCTCGTCGTTGCCGGCGAGGAGCATCAAGCACTCAAGAACGAGCTGACGAGCGCGATGTTGCTCACGGTCGGGTTCGTGCTCATCGCCATCTTCGCGTTCTTTCGAAACTGGCGGGCCCCATTCATGTTGGGGGGAGCGCTGGCCGTGCCCGTAATCGTCACGTTTGGGTTCGCCGAGCTCGCCGTGGACTATCTCAATACCTCGACCGCGTTCCTTGGAAGCATCGTCATTGGGAACGGTATCAACCCCAACATCATCTGGCTTGCCCGATACTTCGAAGAGCGTCGGGCCGGGCACGAGGTGTCCGACGCGCTCCTCCGCACCCACCGGGGCGTCTGGCTCGCGACGCTGACTGCATCGTTCGCTGCAGCGCTGGCGTACGGGTCACTCGTGCTCACCGATTTCCGCGGGTTCCGTGATTTCGGAGTCATCGGCGCAGTCGGGATGCTTCTGTCCTGGGTGGGCGCGATCGTATTGCTTCCCGCGATCGTCGTGCTCAACGAACGCGTCCGCAGCTTGATCCGTGATTCAGACGCGCCTGCACGCAACTTCTACGGCCGACTCTTCTCGTGGCTTGCGTTTCTGAATCCCCGCGCCACCATCACGGCGTCCGCCGCCCTCGGCATCGTTTCTGTGGTTCTCGTGGCCTGGGCCGTTACTCAGGGCCCGTTCGAGTACGACTTCCGAAATCTCAAGTCCGTTCGCGAGGGTTCCACGAGCGCCCGCTTGATCAACGATCGCGCCGGGACGATCGCGTCCGGCTCCAAGAGAGGCGACGGTATCGCGATCGTTGTCGACACGATCGCAGACGCCGAGCGACTTCGTCTCGAGCTCGAACGGCGGAGCGCCGGCGAGGAAGCGCCGTGGGGCGACGTGTACTCGATCCAAGACCTCATGCCAGAGGATCAAGCGGAGAAGATCCCCGTCCTCGCGAATATCCGTGAGCTGTTGTTGGATGCGCGCGAGCATGCGGATGAGGAGGAGCTCGCGGAAATCGACGAACACATCCCGCCAGAGACGATTGAGCCGTTGACCTACGCCGAGGTCCCGGTCGAGGTAGCCTCCATGTTCACCGAGAAGGACGGCACGCGCGGGTTGATCATCGTGGTCAGCCAGCGGGAGGGCTCTTCGACGTGGGACGGGCGCTACCTGATCCGCTGGGCGGAAGGGCTCCGCGCGCTGCGAACGGATTCCGGGCAGCGTCCCGCTCTCGCGGGTCGAGCGCCGGTCTTCGCGGACATGATCTCCGCGATCTTGGTCGACGGGCCAAGGGCGATTCTGGCCTCGTTCACCGCGACCCTGCTGTTGGTGCTCTTCGCGTTTCGGGCCTTGCGGCAGCGTCTGTTCACGATGCTAGCGCTCCTGCTCGGCATTGCATGGATGGCGGCGACGATGACGGTCGCCGGGATGAAACTCAACTTCCTCAACTTCATCGCGTTCCCAATCACGTTCGGCAATGGTGCCGACTATGGTGTCAACGTGATGCGGCGATATGCCGCAGAGGAGGGCCTCCCGAACGCCGACAGGGTCCGGACGGCGGTCGGAGAAACGGGAGGCGCCGTCGTTCTTTGCTCGTTGACAACGATCATCGGGTATCTGACCCTATTCACGAGCGCCAACCTCGCTCTGAACTCCTTCGGCGCGGCCATGGCCATCAGCGAGGTCACTTGCCTGCTGGCAGCGGTTGTCACGATGCCTGCGCTCATGCTTCGCTTCAACCCAAGCGGCTGAAAACAGGCGAACGATGAAACCATCTTACACCATCAACGCATACGCGGAACCAACAACGACAGGTTTGAAATGACACAACCCCAACTGAAGCCCGCCGACGGCAAGCTCGGCGTCCTCTTGCCCGGAATGGGTGCCGTCGGAACGACGTTCATCGCGGGTGCACTTCTGGCGCGCCGAGGATTGGGCCTGCCCATAGGCTCACTTACGCAGATGGGGACGATTCGGCTGGGGAAACGCACCGAAGCGCGATCGCCGTTGATCCGCGACTTCGTCCCACTCGCCGAGATGAGCGATCTAGTGTTCGGGGGATGGGATCTCTTCCATGACAACGCGCACGAAGCGGCGGTCAACGCGGACGTTTTGTCAGGTGAGCACCTCCACGCAATCAAGGACGAGCTCTCCGCGATCAAGCCGATGGAGTCCGTGTTTTTCCCGGAGTTCATCAAGAGGCTGCGGGGTGAGAACGTCAAAGCCGGCGCCGACAAGATGGAGCTCGCCGAAGCGGTGCGCGAGGACATTCGCCGTTTCAAGCGAGACAACGGGCTCGATCGTTGTGTTGCCGTGTGGTGCGGCTCGACCGAAGTCTTTAGGGAACGGACTGACGTTCATTCTTCCTTGTCGAAGTTCGAAGAGGGCTTGCGGCGCTCCGATCCCGCGATCAGTCCTTCACAGGTGTACGCGTACGCCTGCCTTCGCGAGGAGGTGAGCTATGCGAACGGCGCGCCACACCTCACCGCCGGGGACGTTCCTGCCCTGCTGGAGCTCTCGCAAGAAACCCAAACTCCCGTGTCGGGCAAGGACTTCAAGACCGGGCAGACACTCATGAAGACGATTCTCGCGCCGGGCCTCCGGGCACGCATGCTTGGTGTTCGAGGATGGTTCTCGACGAATATCCTAGGCAATCGCGATGGCGAGGTCCTCGATGATCCCGAGAGCTTCAAGTCGAAGGAGGTCAGCAAGCTCGGCGTCCTCGAAACCATCCTTCAGCCGCATCTTCATCCGGAACTCTATGCCGACATGTACCACAAGGTTCGTATCAACTACTACCCGCCCCGCGGAGATCAAAAAGAAGGTTGGGACAACATCGACATCTTTGGTTGGCTCGGCTACCCGATGCAGATCAAAGTCGATTTCCTCTGTCGCGATTCGATTCTCGCCGCGCCACTGGTTTTGGACCTCGCGCTTCTCATGGACCTCTCACACCGCGCGGGGTTTAGCGGCATTCAAGAGTGGCTCTCGTTCTACTACAAGAGCCCCATCGTCCCCGAAGGCTTGTACGCCGAGAACAACCTCTTCGTGCAACTCGGCAAGCTCAAGAACACCCTACGCTGGATGCAAGGCGAAGAGCTGATCACCCACCTCGGCCGCGAGTACTACGATTGACGCCTTTCTCCTGGTTCGTACCGCTTGCAAGGCACGTGCTGCGAGTCCACGTTCGACGGCGCTAGGGGATCGTCGAGATCGATTGCGAGCAGAGATGGAGCCCACGTCAGCAGCGGAGTCGGGATGTAGCGAGCCCAGGAACCGGCCTCGCGGCCTGTCGAAAACCCCCTATGAGAGCGCGTTTTCGCGGTGTGGGTCGTAGGTGACCGAAACCGCAGTGGTTTTGGAGGGGGTGCGTGTCCCCACCTGCCACCGGAGTTAGGGGCAATTCACGACATCGAGATTGTCCACGGTGGCCGCGGGAAGATCGTAGCTGTCGAGGCCCGGCTCGAACTCGGGCGTCATATCTAGATTGGTTTGGGCCGCGCTCGACGCACCGATGAAGCCGCCTCCATCGTTGAACTCGAGTGTGCCGCGAAGTAAACCTGTCCCAGTTGTGGGGATCTCGGTGACGTAGTAAAGAAGACCACCGCAGCCAAACACACCCGCTGGCGCGTTCGCGAAGCTCGTCACGCCCACGCACACTTCGGCGGCTGTACCCATCCATGGCGAGTTGGTCACGTTCGAAAAGCCTGACATCGTCTCGAGGGAGTTGCCGGGGCAGAGGGCCGTTCCGCCGCTTGCATCAAATCCGCGATACAACACGACGTACGAGCCCTGCCACTGATACCAATGCGCTTCGACGGGGCCCGAGAAGAGGTTGCCGCTTCCCTGCGGGTAGTCCACGAGCGCGCCGACGACCGGGGTTGCTGCGATTTCCGATCCGCCCATCATGCCGCCGGTGCCCATCATGCCGCCGGTTCCCGT
>JABDJF010000408.1 GCA_013002645.1 Myxococcales bacterium | reverse complement strand
GTCCAGCACCTTCGGGAAGTCGCGTATGCCCCCCTGACTCGTCACGAACACATTCTCCGGCTTGAGATCGCGATGGATGATCCCCGCCTGATGCGCTTCTTCGAGTGCACCGCAGACCTGCGCCATGATGCGAACGGCGCGCTTGGGCTCCATCGCGCCTTCCGCACGGACCAGCTGGGCGAGGTTTTGGCCGACGAGGTGCTCCATCACGAAATAGCAAGCACCGTCGTCGAGCTGCCCGTAGAGAAACACGCGCGCCGTGTTTGGATGCGAGAGCTGACTCATGGCCCGCGCTTCGCGACGAAATCGAGAGACCAAATCGCTTCGCGTGAGATAGCGCGAGTGGAGGATCTTGATGGCGACGTAGCGATTCATGTCGGGCTGCTCGGCCTTGTACACCGCGCCCATGCCGCCCTTGCCGATCTTCTCGACGATGCGGAACTGCCCAGCCACCTCCTTGCCGAGATATGGATCGCTCACGGCACCACATTAGCACCGGAGATGGGGGGCAGTGAGGAAAGTGCAAGGAGGGTTAAGGTAATCCACGTCGCATCAGCGATGAGTAGATGTGCGAGTTGCAATGCCACCGGCGCGAGAAACGCAACGTTGAGCAGCCCCACTGCTATTTGGATCAGCACCAATCCACCCAACATGATCGCCAACTTCGGAACCGGCGGATGGGGTCGGCGGCGAAGCAAGTCCGCAGCCAGCCAAACCAAATAGCCGGAGCCGAATACCGCAATCACCGGATGCCAGAGGCGGAGGCGCACAAAGATGTGTGCGGCCGGCGAGAAATCCTCACGGAGCCCGGCCGTCAGGCTCGATGCCGGAAATAGGGTGTCGCCGAGCGCTGCAATCGCGCCGCTGACGCCCACGAACAGGACGACTGCCGCCGCACCGCCAAGCCGCCAACGGGAATGTGTATCGCTCGGGAAACGCGCACCGCTTTCGCGCCAGGCGCTGTAGGCCATCCAAGTGAGCGCCGAGAGCAGCAAGAAAGTATTGATCAGGTGAGCCGACATCCAGGCTCCACGCGCTGTCGACGGATTGTCGGCCACCATGCGAAACAAAACGAGTCCGGCTCCAACCAGAGCCTCGGTGGTCATGAAGAACAGACTCCAGCCCGCGGCCGACCGGGTCGCATGGCCGCGCCCGAAGAGACGCAGCGCGGTGACCCACATCACGAAGGTCCAAATCCAGCAGAGACCGGAGGTCACTCGATGAGTGAGCTCGATGATCGTCTCGAGTGAAGGGTCGACCGGGATGGCAACCCCGTTGCACAGGGGCCAATGGTCCCCACAGCCGTCACCGGATAGGGTTGCGCGGACGTAGGCGCCCCAGAGCACGACCGCGACTGTGTAGACCAGCAGCGTGGAGGCCGCGATGGCGAAACGACGATGGGCAGCGAGAGGATGGGCGGACTGCACCGCGGAACGATGGAGTCGAACTCAGCCCTCGTCAACGATGGCAAAGCGCAACGCGTGGGCCTCGCCGTCTCGCCGATAGTCGACGATGAGATCGGAAGCGATCCGCAGCTCTTCCCAGACCGCAATTGCTTGCTCCGGGCGCTCGATCGGCTTGCCGTTGATGCGCGTGACGGTGTCACCAGGGCGAAGGTCGAGCGATGCGAACGCGGGCTCACCCGGAAAGAGGCTGACGATGCGGAAGCCCACGAAGGCGCCCTTGTAAAACGCCGGCTCGGTCTGAACATTCTGGAGAAAGCGGCCGAGGCCATCGTCGAGGACGGGCAACAGCTCGGTGCGCGTAATGACGCCTTCGGTCACTCGTCGGTACGGCTGGTCGAGATTGCTCTCGGGCTGCGACGGTTCGGCTGCTGGCACTGCTTCCATCGGAGCGTTCTTCTTCTCCCACTCCTCGTTTTGCTTCCTCTGCTCGCGGCTCGGACGTCTGCCTTCGGGGTTCCAGTCCTCCTCGCCCTGGGAGGTCTCCCAGGTGGAGTCCTCCAACATGTCTCGTTGGAGCTTTGTGGATTCGCAGCCCGTGACCCCGGCAACCAAGATAACGGCGAATGATGGAAATAGGTAACGGCTCATATGGATTCTCCTCGCAGTGCCATCACCTCGGCCCAGATCGCCGTGGCCACTGCCGCGATGTCGCGGTTCGCATCGATGTGTCGAATGGTATCATTTGGAAAATGTTCGTCGATTTTCCCGTAAAAATCGGCGAGGTCGACTTGCATCTCGTCGAACTCGTATAGCTCCGGGCTGCCGGATCGCGTTTCCCGGCGGCTCGTCGCTCGTTGAGGGTCGACATCGAGCACGAGCGTCAAGTCGGGACGTTTGGCGTGGCGATTGAGCTCGCGAACCCAGCTCGAGATGTCTTCTCCGCCTCCGCCGCTCACGGTTTGGTAGGCGACCGACGAATGGTCGTAGCGATCGCAGATGACCGTGACCCCATCGGTGAGGTTCGGAATCACCTCGGCCTCGAGATGATCGAGACGATCGGCAGCGAACAAGGTGGCCATCGTCGCCCAGTTGAACGGCCGCGCACCTTGGCGGCCCGAGACGACGACCCGCCCCGTCAAGACCTGGCGAATGAGGACGCCAACGGGCCCGTCGCTTGGCTCGCGTGTGGTGTGAACGGGAAGGCCCTTCTCGGTCAGGCGGTCTGCCAGGATAGAGGACTGCGTCGTCGTACCCGAGCCGTCGATGCCTTCGATCACGATGAAGTGACCGTCGATCACGAACCCTCCTTAGGACTGCCGAACTTGAAGGTCGCGCCGAACTGCCCATAGACGAGGGAGTCTGGGTGGCCACCTCCGAAGATGTCACCGAGAATCGGCCGCCGCTTGCCGGCCACGATGCCCTCTACTTCAATCCAAATGTTCCACTTCTTCGTCACGACGATCTCCAACGAGCCACCGAGCCGGGCGCGGGCAAAGTTCTCTCGTGAGTTTCTCACGGCGCGGCTGCTATTGTAACCGTCGAAGTCCCATCGATCGCTATTGAAGTCCCCGGCGATCCAGACCGAGAAGGCGCCGCGAGGTGGGAAGTGAACGCTGAAGATCGCGTCCAGGCTGATGAAGAAGTTGTTGGTCGGACGCCTGT
>JABDJF010000402.1 GCA_013002645.1 Myxococcales bacterium | reverse complement strand
GCTGCAAGCCCCGGGCGAGGTCGTGGAGATGCCGGTCGAGCGCGAAGAGGACGAAGCCGTCGACATCACCAAGGACGAGCGGGGCTTCACGACCATGGTACGAAATGCCGTCTGGAAAATCGTCCGCTTCCTCGCGTTCAAACAATACGAGCGTGCTGAGGAAGCGCTCTCGGAAGCCTCGGACACAAATGACTGGACCGCCGAACGCTTCGCCGAGGCGTTGGCGCCGTACTGGGCCGAATACGGCGCCATTCAAATCGGCCCCAACGCGCGCAGCGGCGCCCAGGTTCAGGTCGAACGCCGCGATGCCGACTGGCTGCTCACGCAGATCCTCCTCGATCCGGACGAGCACCGAAGCTGGCATCTGCGTTTTCGCGTCGATCTCGACGCAAGTCGGGAAGCCGGCGCAACGGTGCTGACCTTGCAGAGCCTGGGGGACTAGGAGGCTCTTCCTACAGCGACGCTTCGTAGCTGAAGACGGCCTCCGGCAGGTCTTCGCCAGCGTTCTGCGAAAGCCCAATTGGCTCCTCGTCGAAGCCGAAGGCCCAGCGGAGCTGCGAGGTCACGAAGTGGTTGATCACCAGCCAGCCGTCCGGTGGCGGGAGCGCGCCTTCTTGGCAGCCGTCCGTGCCAAGGCGCACGAGGTTCGGCGGAATGGGCAGGTCCTCATCGAGCGCAATTTGAATGACCCCGCCCCCGTTCTCACCGATCGCGCAGATGTCGCTGGGGCCGAGGTGCCCCATGGCGTCGATCACGACGTGTCGCGCAGGCGCGTTGGCCGCTGCGAAGGCGTTCGCCGTTCGCTCTGGCTTGACGATCGCGTCGATGGCGCCGGCGATCCAGAGCGAAGGTCGATCGGGAAGCATGAGCATGCTGTCGCTCGAGATGCCGGCCGATAGCGGAATGTAAGTGATTACGTCCGGCTCGCCACCGAATCGAATCGCCGTCCCGCCGCCCGCCGAGTGCCCGGTGATCGCGATTTGGTCCGTCGACACGCGCCCCTGCAACAGGCTGCCATTCCGGCTGTTCTCGTCCGCGAGGAGCATCACCACCATGCGCGTCAAGACGACGTCGTCGAGCTCCGGCTCGGGCGTCAGGCTTCCGTCCAAGTCGATCTGGCGCCGGAGGCCGCGCTCCAAGTAGTCGACTGAAGCGACCACGAAGCCCCATGACGCCAGGTGCGTCGTCATGAACGTCGACTGGTTGCGGTAGCTCGATGAGCCGTGCGCGAAAATGACGAGCGGAAACGGCCCGCCGCTCGCGCGCGCATCACGATATGCCGCAGTCGCAAACGGAGGGTTTACGTCCTCAGGCAATAGCGAGCTCAGCTCCTCGGACAGCTCGTCCCGAATGAAATACGGAACCGGGCTGAGCGCAGCGGTCTCGGCGCTGTCTACCGGATACCAGACCTCCACCATCCGATCATTCAACTCGAGCGTCGTCACGCCGGCCTCGAAAGGACCAACGTCGCGATAGGTCCCACTGAGGGGCGCCGGCGGTACGGGCTCCGCGGAAGAGCTCGTGTCGGTCGAACAAGCCGCAAGGCCGATGGTCAGCATCAAAACAATGAGGGAAAGAAAGCGTGTGTGAGTCATGAAGGCTCCGGGCCGAAGGTTGTAGCACAGCAGGCCGTGACCCCAAGAGGAGACTGTCCCCCTCCTTTTGCTACGCGGCGCCAACAAAAGGGGACGGTCCCCCCTTTTTCTAGGCGGCGCCGTCTTCCTTGGCTTCCAGCAAGTCCACGGGCGAGTCCTCGGCGAGGTCGAGCATGTCGGTGGCCGCATCCGCGGGAAGCTCTTCGACGTTGCGGAGCTTTCTCTCCATCGCCCGGGTGCGTCGGCCAGTCTCGTCGATCGTGCGGCCCGCGGTGTCGAGCTGCCGCTTGACTTTGTCGAGTACGTCCCCGAACTTGCCGAACTCGTGCTTCACGGCGCCGAGCACCTTCCAAACCTCGCTCGAGCGCTGCTCGATGGCGAGCGTCCGAAAGCCGATCCGGAGGCTGTTGAGCACGGCCGCCAGAGTCGTCGGCCCGGCCACCACGATGCGATGCTCGCGCTGCAGCCGTTCGACCAAGCCCGGATGGCGAAGCACCTCGGAGTAAAGGCCTTCGGTTGGTAAAAACAGAATCGCGAAGTCCGTCGTCTGCGGTGGATTCAAGTACTTGGTGCCCACGTCCTTGGCCGAATCCTGGACCGAGCGGACGAGCGCGTTCTGCGCCTGCAGCACCGCCGCCGCGTCGCCGTTCTCGCTTGCCTCGACCAGCCGCAGATAGTCTTCCTGCGGGAACTTGGAGTCGATCGGAAGCCAGACACACTGACTGGGGTCCTCGCTCGGCCCCGGGAGTCGAATCGCGAACTCGACGATGTCGCGCGAGTCGGGCCGGGTCTTCACGTTTCGGTCGAACTGCTCGGGCGTGAGAATTTGATCGAGCAGCGCGCCGAGCTGCACCTCGCCCCAAGTCCCTCGGGTCTTCACGTTGGTGAGGACCTTCTTGAGGTCCCCCACCCCGCTCGCCAGGCTTCGCATCTCGCCGAGCCCCTTCTGCACGGCTTCGAGGCGATCGCCGACGAGCTTGAACGATTCGCCGAGCCGTTTTTCGAGCGTGCTCTGTAGCTTCTCGTCGACGACCTCTCGCATCTGGTCGAGCTTCCGTTCGTTGCTGCTCCGAAGCTCTTGGAGACGGCCGTCGACCGTCTCCTGCAAATGCTTGAGGCCGCCCTGATTCGACTCGGTCAGCGTTTTGAGCTGCACCGTGAACGCTTGGAACTTGGTCGTCTGCGCCTCGCCGATCTGGGAGATCGTTTTGACCAAGGCCTCGGTGCTCGCCTGATGCGTGCCGGAAACCTCCCGGCGAAGCTCGCTTGCCAGCGCAGACGCCTCCTCGCGCGACGCCCGAAGCTCCTCACGCAGTAGGCGTGATGTCTCGGCACGGTCCTCCGCTTCGGCCTGCGCAATCGCGGCCGAGTCGCCCGCCCTCCTTTTGAGCAGCAGGAGCGTGACGACGAGGTTGATGACCAGCAAGATCATCACAGCCACCAGAACCGGATCTACCATCAACAATCCCCCGAAAACCGAGCTAGTCGCGATAGTAGCACCATCGGGACGGCCTGAGCAGCCTGGATTGAGGTCCATCGGCGCATGCTAGTGTGCGCGATGCTCATGCCGAGGGGGGGTCAACCAGAAGAAGAGCTCAAAGCCCTGCTGCCCGCGACGATCGCGGTTCGGATCGAAGAGATGTTTCCGGG
>JABDJF010000391.1 GCA_013002645.1 Myxococcales bacterium | reverse complement strand
TGGAGTGCTCGGTGTCGGCCTCGTGGCCGTCGCCGGCTGTGGCGAAGCGACAGGCGACAGCGCCGCCCCTCTCGAGGGCTTCGTCTGCGGAAAGAACGGTTCGACGTATTCGGTCGAAGACGCCGTTCGCGGCGAGCACGAGGTGGAGCACCGTGGTCCCTGCGATGCGCCCATGCACTGTGAATCCCCGATCGACTGCTTCGTGGGTGACGCTTGCACGCCTGTGCCCTGGGCTGCCGGCGACGATCGGAACGACCCTGGCGCAGACCCGGCGAGCATCCCCTCTGACCCAAGCGCCTACTGGTGCATTCCGGGTCCCACTCGCTGCAATTGCCCGGGCGTCTTCGAACCGGTCTGCGGGGGCGATGGTCGCAACTACATCAATGCGTGCGAGGCGGCATGCGCTGGCGTCGGCATTCGGCACGAGGGTTACTGCGAGGAGCCGCCCGGAGAAGGGTGCATACGCTCGGGCTGCAGTGGTCAGCTCTGCGTCGAAGAGGGCATGGACATCGCCAGCACCTGTGAATGGCGCCCAGTCTACGAGTGCTACCAGCAGGCCAGCTGTGAACGGCAGCCCAACGGCCAGTGTGGCTTCACGCCCACGTTCGAGCTCGTCGAGTGCTTGGAACATTTCGGCGAAGGTATGTGCCGTGTCGATCCGCGTTGGCAGGACGGCTTCGAAGCGGAATGCGTGAGCCCCCAGGTTCCCGGCATCACCGGCATCCTTGCCGTTTCGCCTCATGAAATGATGCGGCTCGGCGAGCCGTTCGGCGCGAGCTTCCAACTGCTCGACCCACCGGTCTTCGACGATGTTTACTTCGGTGAAGGCCTGCTGGTCTGCGACGGAGAGCAGACCCAGCTAGAGGGCTTCGTCATGATGACGCCGTTCGGAGATCTCGAGATTCAGTGCAAGATCTTGCCCGAAACGCATCCGGGTGAGTGCCTGGACGACGGCGATTGCCCACCCGGCCATTACTGCGAGCGTTTCGGCGGATGGCCCGAGGACGGTGTCATCGACCCGAGCGTTCCGGAGCCTCCGCCGCCCGGAGTCTGCGTCGATCTGTGCGCTCTCATCGATTGCGCGCCCGGGTACGTCTGCGAGCTGGGTGAGTGCATCCCGCAGCACCCGTTCTGCGAGGACGACTACGACTGTCCGATCGACTGGATCTGCCAGGAAGGCATTCTAGGGGCCCCTCAGCGTGGAGGCGTCTGTGAACGATGCGGCTGCCCCGAGAACTACTCTCCCGTCTGTGGCGTCGACGGACGGACCTACGGCAACGCCTGCGAGGCCCGCTGTGCGCATGTTCGCGTCGCGTACGAGGGTGAGTGCGAAAACGACTGCCCCGTCGAGACGCACATCCGGAACTTCCAAGGTGAGTGTGTGCCAAAGTGCTACGGGCCCGAGCAGTGCGGCGACGAGCAGCGCTGCAATGCATCCGAGGTGTGCCAACAAGATCCCGCTTGCCCGGCGTGCGACGTCTGTGTTGGCTGGTGTGTGCCGCCAGCCGGCGACTGCCGAACCAACGGCTGTGAAGCGGGCTGGACCTGCGACTACTGCCGGACACCCGACGGGCAGGCCGAGTGGATCTGCCTTCCGCCGAACGCGGGGGCCTGTCTCCCCCTGGACGAATGCCGCCCCACCGGCTGCAACGGTGAAATCTGTGCGAACCAAGACACGGCGTCTCCCTGTGTCGCGTTGCCAGAGTCCGCTTGCTACCGGGAGGTTGGTGTTTGTGAAATCCAGCCCTGGGGGCAGTGCGGCTGGACTCCGACCCCCGAGCTCGACGAGTGCCTCTCGCAGTTCGATTGCCGCGCGACCGGCTGCGGCGACGGCCAGTACTGCGGGTACTGCTGGGTCAGCTGGGAGTGCCTCCCCGAGGGCGCTGTCTGTTGAAGACTTAACCTATCGTACTTCGAACCGCCCGCCTGACGGTCCCACCATCACCGTCAGGTGGGCGGCGCGATTTCGACCGCCGTGGTCACCGAGTTGGCAATGAAGCAGTGCTTGTGGGCCTTTTCGTGGAGCGCATCGAGCTGCTCCTGGCTGGGCGGCTCGCTCCCCCAGGAGATGTTTGGATGGAGGACGACGCGCGTGATCGCGATCCGCTTCTCTTCGTTTCGCTCCATGATGCCGACGGCTGCGTCGGAGTATTCGTCGATGACGAAGCCATCGCGTGCCGCCAGCGCGAGAAAGGTCAGCATGTGGCAACTCGACAGAGCCGCGACGAACGCCCGCTCCGGGTCGACGAGCTCCTCGTTTCCGAAATACTGAGGCGCCGACGACGCTTTGACCTCATTCCCCTTTTCGAACTTCCAGAGATGGTCGCGGGTGTATTCCTTGTGGGTGAACTCAGTCCCTTGGCGGTGCCAGTGAACGGTTGCTCTGTGCTCGGACATCGACCCAAGCGTAGGGGACAGTCTCCACCCCTTCAACCCGTCGGAATCACTTTGTTTAGCCGCCGCTGCCCGGGTCTACGTAGGCGGGGGAGGTGTCGTCGGTGAGGCGATTTTGGAGGAAGCCCTCGGGGAGCGAAACCTTCTGCCTGCCGGCGGTCTTGCCGCGGGGGACTCGCATGGCGCCTGGGGGGAAGGGTTCCGTTCGGTCGCCTGCGCGGAAGACCTCCTCGAGCTCACTCAGCTTGGTGACGCGCATCAAGCGCGCACGGAGTTTGGCGCTGCCTCGGAAGCCCTTCGTGTACCAGCTGCTGTGCCGCCGGAACATGCGCATCGCCGGGGCTTCCCCTGCCCACTCACTCAACAGGGCAGCGTGTTCGATCGCGATCTCGACCACCTCTCCGAAGGTCGGCGGGTTCCGGGGCTCACGCCCTTCGAAGACGTCCGCGAGGTCTCGAAAGAGCCAGGGCCGCCCAAGACAGCCTCGGCCGATGACCACGCCGTCGCAGCCGGTGCTGCGCATCATGCGAAGGGCGTCGTACGCTTCCCAGATGTCTCCGTTGCCGAGCACCGGGATCCTACGGACATGTTTCTTCAACCGTGCAATCGCGTCCCACTGCGCCTCGCCATCGTAGAGCTGCGCGGCGGTGCGTGCGTGCAGCGCGACCGCGGCGCAGCCTTCTTGTTCCGCGATGCGACCTGCGTCCTCATAAGTGAGTAGGGTGTCGTCGATGCCGATGCGAAACTTGATCGTGATGGGAATCTCGCCGGCGTTCCCGACCGCCGCCTGGACAATCTTGGCGAGCAGCCGCGGCTTTGCAGGAATCGCCGAGCCCCCTCCCTTTCGGGTGACCTTCGGGACGGGGCAACCGAAGTTCATGTCGATGTGGTCCACGTGCCCTTCACCCACCAGCCATTTCACCGCTTCGCCGACGTAGTGCGGGTCGACGCCATAGAGCTGAAGGCTTCTCGGCGACTCATCGTCACCAAATTCGGCGAGCATCAGCGTCTTGGCCCGGCCTTCCACCAAAGGGCGCGCGGTCACCATCTCGCTGACATACAAACCCGCGCCAAAGCGCCGGCAGATCATGCGAAAAGGCCAGTTCGTCACGCCCGCCATCGGTGCCAACACGACCGGTGGCCACACCGAGAGGGGACCGATGTCGATCGCGGCGAACTCCTCGGGACTCCCCAAAGGCACATCGCGATTCAGCTCGCTCTTGTACACCTGCTCCATCGCGGAATCGGTCCTTCGGACGCGGGACGGTCTCCGTTCTGCTCTCAGTTCACTACCGCAAGACGACGCTGCCCGTTGGTTCGGAGAAGCTTCATGCGCCAGTCGACGCCAATCAGCTCACCGGGTTCCAGTGGCAGCCAGATGTTTTCACCCATGATCGTTTCGCTCGAGAAAATGAGGTGGTTGACGTAGCCACTCTCCGAAGGGGCTTCGCACTCCGTCGAAAGGCTTGGGCAAGTGTCGCGATCCGCGCAGCGCGTTTTGTAGGTTGACCAGTACAGGTCTTTGCCACCTTCCGCCGCCACCATGGTAGTTCCGTCGGTCACGATCGCCGTGAGCAGCGACTGCTCCTTTTTGGAATCGATGTCGCAAATCGAGCGCACATGCTCGAGCGTCGATTGAAGGGCCATCGAGGTCTCTTCGACTCCAATGCGCCCCTGCAGAGGGCCGTGCTGCGACAGATGGGTCAGGAACAGAAAGAACAACACCTCACTGTCGGTATCGCCCAGGATGTATCGCCGGAGCCTGGGCGCGATGCGCTCCAGAAGCTCGGCACGGTGCGTGGCGAAATCTTGGATGTCACCGTTGTGCGCGAGGATCCACTTGCAGTACTGAAACGGGTGGCAATTCAGCACGGAGAGCTCGCCATTGGTGGCGCGCCGCACGTGCGCCAGCACGGTTTCGGAGGCGACGATGCCGCTCACGCGATGAAACAGGGTGTCGTCGAGAGCCGTTGCCGGGCTTCGGGTGATGTGAGGGGCGCCGTCGACGTAAAACGCCACGCCCCAACCGTCGCGGTGGTCGTTGCTCTGAGCGCCGAGCGCATTGTCGGCGTCCATCAAAGAACGGTGCACCTGGCTCTGAATCACGCTGCGAAAGCCGAATAACCGACACATGGCTCACTCATTTTGACACGAACCGTGCCGCGATGCCTCCTCTGCTGTTCAGAACGCAGCCCTGGTGTTAAGGTGCGCGCCCGTGAAGCGATTTAGGCGTCTTTTCATCGCAAACCGAGGCGAGGTTGCCGCTCGCATCGCAAGGACGTGCGATCGGCTCGGCATCACATCGGTCTTTGGCGTCTCCGAGGCCGACCGCGACGCACCGTACTTACGCGACCGCGAGTCGGTCCTGCTCGGACCCGCGAGGTCGAGCGAGAGTTACCTGGCGAGGGAACGCATCGTCCAAGCTGCCGTTCAAACCCGGTGTAGCGCACTTCACCCGGGCTGGGGA
>JABDJF010000335.1 GCA_013002645.1 Myxococcales bacterium | reverse complement strand
ACACCGCCTAGCCGATTTCGATTCGAAAGAGCCGGTCGCCGTATTCGACGGGCTTGCCGTTTTCGACGAGGACTTCGACGATGGTGCCGGCTGCCTCGGCCTCGATTTCGTTCATGAGCTTCATGGCCTCGACGATGCAAATCACTTGCCCTTGCGCGACCGAATCACCGACATCGACGAATGGATCTCCGTCTGGGGAGGGCGCGCGATAGAAAGTGCCGACGAAGGGTGAGGTGACGTAGGCGCCATCGTCATCCTCCGGAGCGGCGGCAACGCCGACGGGCTCCGGGCCCCGCGCCGTGCTCTGGGCCACCGATTCGACTCCTGCGCTGGCCGGCAGGAGTGCGGGATCGCGGCGCACCCGGATGCGATCCTCGTCATGCTCGACCTCGATCTCGGTGAGATTTGCTTCGTCGAGGAGCCGGATGAGCTCACGCAGTTGTTCCAGGTCCAGCTTCATGGTGTTCCGCAGCAGCGTTTCATCAGCCGTCAGCGTTCAGATAGTCGATTAGTGCACGAAGGCCAAGCGCGTAGCTGTTCTTTCCAAAGCCAATCACAGAACCAATACACACCGCAGCGGTGACCGATTGATGACGAAACGATTCGCGCGCTGCGGTGTTTGAAATGTGCACTTCGACCACTGGGAGGCCGGTTGCCGAGATCCCGTCACGCAAGGACACGGAGGTGTGTGTGAGCCCCCCCGGGTTGATCACGACGCCATCGAAGGAATCGCGCGCATCGTGCAGCCAATCGATGAGCTGACCTTCTTGATTCGACTGACGGCACTCGATTGTGGCGCCGAGCGTCTTGCCCAGCTTCTGGAGCGCCTTGTCGATGTCGTCCAGCGTCGTGGCGCCGTAGACGTCGGGCTCGCGTGACCCCAGCAAGTTCAGGTTGGGCCCGTTGAGGACCAAGACGCGTTTGACCGAAGCCGTCATGGGGTCAGAGGTTTTCGAGCAATTTGGCTGCGCTCGTGCGAAGCAGGAAGCGGGCCTTGCCGACGTTTCCACCTGGGGCAACGGCGAGTGCTACGAAATACTCGTCCGTGAGCATTCGGACGACGGTCGTGAGCCGCTCGGTCTGCACCGAGACTTCGTTGGTACCGCCGGTGTCGAGCATTTCGCCTGCGCGCTGAACCCCTTTGAGGACGACGCTGTATTCCATGCCGACGGCTTCGATGTCGAACGGTCCGTCACCCGTGGAATATTGGTCGATCGCGATTCCGTCCGACGCCATCAGCAGCCCGGCCACTCCGCCATCGGTACGATCGACGAGGTCTTGTAGTATCTCTTTGAACATCGGCCCTCCGCTGCGCAATTTCCGCACGGACCGCGGTTTCGGTCAAGTATCGCGTCGAGCGTTCGGCGGCATGCTAGCCGGCGTGGATCAGCTCGACCGTGAGCCCGCCACCGTCCGTATCCCGGAGCTCGAGGCGAAGGCCATGGCGTTGAGCGACATCGCTTGCGATATGAAGTCCAAGCCCCATCCCGTGCGGATGGCGGGTTCGCGCTTCACTTCCACGAAAGGAGGGTTCGACGACCCGCTCGCGATCGGCGTGAGAAATGCCAGGGCCGTCGTCGACCACGCGCAAAGTCCATCTCTCCGCCGACCCTTCGAGAATGACCGCGACGTGCCCATGAGCTCGGTTGTAGCGAATCGCGTTCTGAACGACGTTGCCCAGCGCCTGCTCGAGCAGGGTGAGATCGCCGGGAAACTCGATTGGAGTCTCGGGTACCGCGCGCTCCAGGCTGATCTGCTTGCGCTTCGCGATGGGTTGGTGTCTGTCGACCACACGCTCCAAGAGACGGTTCAAGTCGATGAGGTCCCGATGGCTCAGCCCATCATTGGCTTCGAGGCGTGCGGCGGCGTTGAGGTTATGGAGAAGCGAGCCGAGGTACTGCGACTCCTCGAGGCTCGGTACGATCGCCTTGGGATCGAGCGCGTCGCCGGCTTCGATCCGCTGCTGGAGGGATACGAGATGACCCTGAAGGACGGTCAGCGGGAGCATCACGTCGTGGGTCGTATTCGCGATGTAGTTTCGGAGGGCTGCTTCGCGTTCACGCAGTGAAGCGAGCTGCGCCTGGATCGTCTGACGGCTTTGCTCGAAGGCCGCGCCGAGCTCGGCGATCTCGTCGTTGCCCTCGACTCGAATGGGCTCTTCGGAATCGCTTCCGAGCCTGCGGACCGAATCGGTCAGCTGACGTACGCGGCGCACGATCGGACCTGCAGCAAAGAGCGCGACGAGGATCACGACGAGGGCGACCAGAAATGCGGGCATGAGCACAGCACCGGAGAACCACGGAGGCGGTCCTTTTGAGCGCATCAGCAAGACCGAGCATTTGCCTTCGGTCCAGGGCATCCGAACGGCGACTTCCGTGCGGCGCTGATCTGGGGAGCGGTCGGTCGCGACGTCGCTCCCAGCCTTCAACTGCTTTGCGAGCGTCGACGGGAACGCGGGACTATCTGGATTGGCACTGACGAATTTCGCGTCGTAGGCGAAGACCCGATGCCGTGGAACTCCTCGGCGGGGAGGTCCCGGCGGCCGTCGAAGCCGCCGCGTGCCTCGGTCGCCTGGCCAACGTTCCGGGTTGGCTTCGCACCGCTCTCGGCCGCCGGATTCCATTCGATGCACCGCGGCTTCGGCGAGCGCATCCACCCGCATCTTCGACTGCCAACGCGACTGCGCCCAGCCTAGGAGCACCAGCAAGGAAATCGCCGCCAAGCCGAGGGTCACTGCCAATCGAGCCCGAAGCTTCATGCGCCCCCCGAGAGGCGGTAGCCGATGCCCCAGACGGTTTCGAGTTGACCCGCATCCTTGCCGAGCTTGCTACGGAGTCGTGAGATGTGAACGTCGAGTGTTCTTCTGCTGCCGTCTTGCGCCGGGTCGAGCGCCGCGTCGACCAAGGCTTCTCGGGTAACCGCCGAACCTTTCCTTCGCGCGAGGAGGGCCAGAATTTCAAACTCGACGGGAGTCAGTGAAAGGG
>JABDJF010000331.1 GCA_013002645.1 Myxococcales bacterium | reverse complement strand
TCGGGAGACAGGGCGTCGGGGTCGACGAACGCTTGCATCACCAGGCCGTCGAGTAGCCCGATCACGATCCGGGGCAGCATTTCGAGGGAGATTCGAGGTTCGAGGCCGAGTGGCATCAAGTTCTGTTCGAGATAGGCCCGTATCTGCTGTGCGCCGAGATCATAGAACTCTGCCAGCCTCGGGCGAAGACTCTCATCGGACAGACTCAGCGCCAGCAGGTCCGCGACCACGAGGGCTTCGTCGCTGCGCTCCGCGCGGGTCGCCCAGAGCTCCTCGAGCGACTTCCGCAGCGCCGCGAATGGGTTGTCCGAAGGTGACCAGGCCTGCATCGTACGCGCTTGAACGGCATTGCAGGCGGTCTCGAGCACCGTGTGAATCAGCGCCTCTTTGGTCGGGTAGTGATAGTGCAGGGCGCCCTTGCTCATGCCGGCCTCTTTGGCGATCTCGAGCAAGCTGGTCTTGGCATAGCCCTGGCGCGCCAGGACGCGGATCGCGGCGTCGATGATTTGCTGGGAGCTGACTGCGCTCTTTGCATACGCCATGGACGTGCGAACATGACGCCTGCTCCTGGGGCGAGTCAACCGCCTGTGCTAGAGCCGCGTGGTGAGTGAACAAGGTCAGTCTTTAACGCGCCTCGTAGAGCTGATGCGCACCCTCCTCGGTCCCAACGGCTGCCCCTGGGATCGAGAGCAGTCCCTCGAAACGCTTCGCCAGTACGTGCTGGAAGAGGCGCATGAAGTCGTCGACGCGATCGACCACGGTAGCCCGGAGATGCTCCGCGAAGAGCTCGGTGACCTCCTTCTGCAAGTCGTTTTTCAGGCTGCACTGACCGACCAGAAGGGCTGGTTCGACATCGATGGCGTGGTCGATGCGATTTGCGAGAAGCTGGTTCGCAGGCATCCCTGGGTGTTCGGGGACGAAGAGGTGGACGACGCCAGTGGCGCCATCAACAGCTGGGAAGCGATCAAGGCGAGAGAAAAAAAGGATCGCGGCGCCCTCAGCGGCGTTCCCGTGGCGCTGCCGGGGCTCTTGCGCGCCGTCCGCATCGGCGAGAAGGCCAGCGCGGTCGGCTACGATTGGCCGGACGCCGGTGGACCCCGTGCAAAGATCGACGAAGAGCTCAGGGAGCTCGACGAAGCTGCCGGAAGCCAGGACATGGCCGCGCTCGAGCACGAGCTCGGGGACTTGCTGTTCGCGCTGGCAACGTACGGCCGCAAACAAGGCTTGGATCCGGAAGCCGCGATCCGCGCCTCGCTGAACCGCTTCTCTTCGCGTTTCAGGCATTGCGAGCTCGGAGCGCAAGCGAACGGCAAGACCCTTCGAGACTACGACGAGGCCGAGCTCGACGCGATGTGGGAGCGGGCAAAGGCCGTCGAGAACAAGACGTGAGACGCCGCTCGCTTCTTCCACTGGCGGAGTTGGATTCGATCGTTAGAGTCGCTCTGCGGGAAACGGCATGACCGCCTGAATGGACGTCGCGCGCAGCAGTAGCATCAGCAACCGATCCACGCCGAGCGCGTTGCCACCGCTTTGGGGCATGCCTCGTTCGAGGTCGGCCAAAAAGCACTCGTCGATGGGATAGACGGGGAGGCCGGCCGCTCGGCGCTCTACCTGATCGCGCTCGAATCGCCGCCGCTGCTCCTCGGCGTCGGTGAGCTCGCCAAAGCCATTGCAAAGCTCCACCCCAATGAAGAATGCCTCGAAGCGATCCGCCATCCCGTTGGGTTTGAGCTGCGCAAGCGACGCCATCGACGCCGGCCAATCGGTCACGACAATCGGCCGCTCGTTCCCAAGACGCGGTTGAACCTGCTCGGCCCAAACTCGAAAGAAGCGCTGCTCGTCGCCGTTCAGCGAGTCCAGCGTCAGGTTCGCGTGGAACTGGAGCGCTTCGTCGACTGTCATCCGCTGCCAAGGTGGCTGAACCTCGGGGGCGGGTTGGTCGAGTGAGTTGGCGACGAAGGCGACCAGCTCCTCGGTGTCACGGATTAGGTCGTCGGATGTCGCGTCCGCGCGGTACCATTCGAGCATCGTGAACTCGCGTTCGTGATGACTGCCGTGCTCATCGCTGCGGTAGCTTCGACAGAGTTGAAATATGCGCTTTGCGCCGGCGCTCAGAAGTCGCTTCATCTGGTATTCTGGACTCGTCGCGAGCCAGCCGACGCGCTCTCCTGTGGAGCTCCGCACCTCGAACGCCGACAGATGCACATCGAGCCCCGGGGACGGCACGATGGCAGGGGTCTCTACCTCGATGAAGTCGCGTTCCGCAAAGAAGCGTCGGATCGCGGCCAGCATGGCGGCGCGGAGCTCCAGCACCTGGACCACTGCGACATCAGCGGGCTCTGGCACGGGACGGTCAGCCTTTGACGCGTTCCACGTAGGAGGCGGTCCGCGTGTCGACTTTCAGCCGGTCGCCCGTATTGACGAACAAGGGCACGTTGACCTGCAGACCCGTTTCGAGGGTTGCCGGCTTTGTCGTGTTGCTGCTCGTGTCTCCCTTGAACCCAGGTTCCGTCTCGGTGACCAGGAGCTCGACAAAGGTCGGCGGCGTGACGCCGATCGGGCGGCCTTCGAACAGCATGACGTCGACTTCGGTGCCGTCGAGGAGGTAGTGGACGTTCTCGCCGAGCTGTTCGTTGGTCAGAGACAGTTGCTCGTAGCTTCGTGTGTCCATGAATACCCGAGCGTCGCCCTCAGGGTAGAGGTACTGCATGGTCCGTTCCTCGGTGTCGGCCTTGTCCAGCTTCTCGCCGCTCTTGAAAGTTCGGTCGATCACCGCGCCCGTCATCATGTTCTTGAGCCGGGTGCGAATGAAGGCCTGCCCTTTGCCCGGCTTCACGAACTGATGATCGACCACGGCGAACGGCACGCCGTCGAGGAGCATCTTGAAGCCTTTCTTGATGTCGGAGGTGTCTGCCATGAGTCTACTTCTCGCGTATCTGCTGGGAGGCGACGACCAGGTCGCTCGGTTGATTGGGAGTGTCACCCTTCTCGGCGGTGATCTGAAGCTCGAATTCGCGCAGGCTCGTCGGAATCGAGGCGCGGCCAGTCTGGGCCTCTGCATCGTATTCGAGCGCCTGCTGGCGCACGGGAAGCTCGCCCGGAGCGCTGAACCACACGATGTAGTGCGTCAGCCCTAGCTCGACCTTTTCTGCCGGGACGAGGTGGTCGAGAATCACCGTGACGAGAATCTGTTGCCTGTCGATTTTCTCGATTTCGATTTCGCCGTGTGCGGCGGGTACGTAGGCGCTACCGACCAACGCATAGTCGGCCAGTGCATTGCAGCCTGCGGTCATCGATATCGCGATCAAAAAGACAAGGCGAAGCTTCACAAAAACCTCCACGGCTCGGCTTGTAGGCGGCCCGTCTGGCCCCGTCAAGCGCTTGCCCTTGCCTCGGGTACGGGTCAGCGGTACTCCGGGTTGCATGCGAGACGTGGACGAAGAGGTGCGTCAGATCAAAAAAGAGATCGTCGAAAGCCGTGGTCTGATCATCAAGACCAACAATCTCGTCAATGCCCTCGGCGCGGACATCAAGTCAATCGCGAAGCGTCAGGCCGGCTACGAGCGGCGGCTCAACTGGAATAGCGGCGTCGCAATCGCCGTGATTGGCGTCCTTTCGTTCGTAGGTCTCAAGCTCTACTTCGACGCGCAGACCGGGGCCATGCGTTCGGACAGGCTGGCTGCCGAGACAGCTGCCGAAGAGCTCCGAAACGATCTAGGGGACGAAGTTCGCCGAGCGTCGGACAGAGGAACCGCGGCCGCGAAGGCATCCAAGTACTACGATCTGATTCGGGCCCGCAAACGCAGGGAGGTCGTTCGCGACTACCCTGCGATGGCAAAGGAAGCCCTGTCCCCGGCGGAGGCCGCCGTGTTCCGGGATTTTGAGCAGCAGTTCCGGCAAGATCTTTCGCTCGAAGCGTATCAAAAAGGATTAGGACTCGCCGATGAGAAGAAGCACGCCGAAGCGATCAAGCTGTTCGACGAGGCGCTAGACCGGCACCCGAACGGCTCACACATTCCAGCCGTCAAGCAGAGTCTGGCCCTGTCGTTGCGGCGTGAGAAACGTTCGGCGGAGGCGCTCGTCTATGCGCAACAGGTGGCCGAGCAAACGACGGACGTTGCCCTCCAAGCGGACGGCTGGTGGCTAGTGGCGCTTTGCGCCCGGGACATCGGCGATTTGGACACCGCGCGCGACGCGCTCAAGCTCCTAATCAAGAAATGGCCGAGGTCCGCCCTGTCACGCGACGCCAGGCCGCTGCTTCGCGAAGTGACGCGAGAGGCATACCTCGGTAAGAAGGCGGCGGCGGCTGCGCCAGTCAGCGTTCCCTGAGCAGCGGCCAATGGGGCATCCCGTGTCGACGCGGCGAGCGACCTGTGCAAGGTTTCTCCGCGATGGCTCGACCGCGCGTTGCATTCGTGGGTTCGGGAGGCGCCGCGAAGGGCGTGGCTCACGTCGGTGTGCTTCGCGCAATGCAAGAGCTAGGCATCGAAGCCGACATCTGTGTCGGCGCGTCAGCCGGAGCGATTGCCGGGGCGTTCTACGCAGAGGGCTACACGCCCGAGCAAATGATCGACTGGTTTCGCCCCTTCTGGCGGCGAGGTCTCGAGAGCCCGCCACTCAAGGCCCGGTATTTCCTCGGCTTGCCAAATCAGGAGCAGCGGCGGAGCTTGGGCTATCTCAGCAGCGGCCTGTTCTCGATCGACCGCTTCGAATCCTTCGTAGCCGAGCAGTTGCCCAGCAACGATTTCCGTGACCTCGAAAAGCACGTCATGGTGACGGCTGCCGACGTCGATGGCCGCGGTCGAGTGGTGTTTGGTCGCGGATACCGCGACGACGTTCCAATCAGCAAGGCGCTTGCTGCTTCGACCTGCGTCCCCGGTCTTTTCCGCCCGTATCGCATCGGCGATCGCTTCTACGTCGATGGGGAGGTGGTTCGCACACTCAGCATCGACCTGGCCGTGGAAGCCGGAGCGGACGTCGTGATCATCTCCAACGTGTACCGCCCGCACGTCGGGCGCGTAGGCAGCCCGTCACTGGTCTACCATGGCGGCCCTGCGGTCGTTCGCCAGTCGTTGAACATCATCCTCAACGAAAAAGAAAAGCGCGGCATCGACCTCATTCACAAGATGTACCCACAAATCC
>JABDJF010000312.1 GCA_013002645.1 Myxococcales bacterium | reverse complement strand
TTCCAGCCCTTGATGCCTTCACGCATGATGTGGACCTTCTTGTATCCATTCGTGGAAGCGCGATCGGCGGCGGCGTCCGATGCGGTGCAGCTGGTGTTCGAGCAGTAGAAAATCAGATCTTTGCTCTTGTCTTCGGGGAGCTGCGCGAGGTCGTATTTGTACGACGAAGTCAAAATGACGGCGTTCGGCACGGTGCCATTCTTCTTGCGCGTTCTGTCTGAATTGGCGTCCACGGCGACGGCGCCCGATTGGAGTGCCTTGTCGGCGTCATCGACCGAGATCTCCGACATCGGAGCTTCGGATTTTTCAGCCGGGGCAGTCTCCGCTGCAGCGGATGGGTTGGCGTCCTTGCAGCCCGCGAGGGCAAAGGTGAGAAGTAGAGAGAGGAGGAGTGTTCGCATGCAGGAAGCCTAGAGCCCGCTCGGGGCCCAGCAAGGCCGGGATGCTGCCTCAACGGCACTGGATCGGGGCTTCCTGAAGCGCGGGCGGCATTTTCACCCAGTCGTAGCCGGCTTTGCTGCGCTCGTAGGCCAAGTCGAAAAGCGCCTGCATGTATGCTCGATCGAACTCCCCGTCGGATTTCACAGTGAAATCCGGAGGAATGTAGGCGAGATTGAAATCCAAGCCGTCCCGGCAGGTCTGTAGGTAGATCCGGTACAGGTCACCGATCCCCTGAGTGCGAACGAGGGAGTTGAGTGAGCGCACAGCGATGGGGATGAGCTTGTTGTCGACTTGCTCGTAGATCGGGTCGAGGCGGGAATTGCGGATGACGTACACCTTGGGTCGGCCTGGCACCTCCAACTTCGCCAACACTTCATCGTAGCCGACGCCAACGGGGTACAGGAACACCTGCGAGGCCGCGCCGCCGTCGACATGCAGCTCGTCGTAGGTCGCGCCGTCCACCTCGACCGGAATGAGGACGGGAGAAAACGCGGCGGGCACGGAGGCGGAGGCGAGAAGGATCTTTCGGATCAGCGCCAGCGCGCCGGGGTGACCGCTGTTGGCAATCGGGCCGATTCGCCAAATCACGGGCCGCATCGAGTCGAGGTTCGCCGTTCCAACATTGAGCGAACGTCCGTCGCGATGCGCGGCAGCGATTTTCTCCATCACCTCTTCGTCGACGTACTTCGCGATGAGGGCTTGCAGCGGCTCGGTCGTCGCCATCGCGTCCGTCCGAAGGGCCCGAATCAAACCGCGCCGCTTGTAGACATCGTCCGCCTTGAGCTCGGAAGACACGTTCTTCAGGACCTCGTCGTACTCGGGCCCAAGAAACGCGAACGGCGCAACCAGGGCGCCGGCGCTGATTCCGGTGACCGTGGTGAACTCCGGCCGATCCCCTGCAGCGGTCCAGCCTGAGAGCATCCCGGCCACGAAGGCGCCGTTCTCGCCCCCGCCGGAGATGGCGAGATACGTGTGGGGGCGGCCATACACGCCGGAGTATCGTTCCCGGAGCTCGGCCCTGCTTTTCTCGAACCAGTCGTGCACCCAGGGCGGGGGCGCGTCCCCCCACATTCGGGCGCGGGGAATTCCCAAGACCCCGACGTCATCGGCGTGCTCCGCAGGAAGCGGAGAGCGCTTGGGCACATGGGCGCAGGCCGTGACCAGCGCGAGCAGCGGAACCACGACCAAGAGCTGGACTCGAGAGCGCGCAACAACCCCCATGGGCCAGTGGCCTACCACAAACACCAAGCGTTTGAGAACCTTCCCAGACCCCAACCAACGATATTTGGGGACGGTCCCCTTTTCTCCGGCGCTATTGTCTCTAAAGATGCGGGCATGACGACAGAGGGCACGGCAGAGGCGAGAATTGACACAGCAACCGGACGTTCCGCTCAGGAAGTCGTGGAGGCCTTCATCTCCGCCCTGGAGCGGCTCGACCTGGACGGAGCAGCTGCGCTGGTCTCGGACGACATCCGATGGGTCAACGTTCCTTGGAAGTCCTCTAGCAACAAGAACGGTTTCAAGAAGGTCTTGGGCGCGATGTTCAAGGACGCGACGCGCTTCGAGGTCCAGTACTTCGACATCCATGAGCGCGGGGACGGCGTGGTCTACACCGATCGCGTCGACATCTTCGAAGGTGGCGGCCTACGCATGAACCTCCCGGTCAAGGGAGAGTTCCGGGTCGAGGACGGCCTGGTGACCGACTGGGTCGACCGGTTCAGCTGGACGACGCTAATCGGGGAGATGGGCCGGAGTCTCCCGGCAATCCTCAAGTATCGACTTCGCCGATAGCCCTACAAAAAACGACTACAGCCCGGCCCAGGCTGCTGCTAGGGTCCGCCCCGCTTATTGGAAGCGTACTGGGCAGGAAAAGGGAGAGTTTGATGATTCGTTTTTTGGCTTTGACTTTTTTTAGTGCGTCGATCGCCGTCGCGGGCTGCGGCTCAGACGACGCGAGCGACACGGACCCCGGGAGGGATTACTCCGCTACGATCGTCCGCACGACGTACGGGGTTCCGCACATCACGACCGACAATTACGGCGACCTAGGATTCGGCGTCGGGTATGCGTACGCGCAGGACAACGTTTGCCTGCTCATGCGAGAGATCGTCGCGTCCAACGGGCAGACCGCGCGTTACTTCGGCGCGGAGGACGGCAATCCCTCGGCGGACTACGTCTACACCTTTTACAACTCGCAGGAGATGATCGAGCAAGGCTTGTTCCAAGGCGTGACCGACGACCTGCTCGAGGCGCTCGCCGGATACGCGGCGGGGTTCAACCAGTTCTTGGAGGACACCGGTGTCGACAATTTGCCGGAAGACTGTCGCGGCGCGGACTGGGTTCGCCCGATCACCCAACTCGACATGGGCAAGGTCATCCGCAAGTTGATCTTGCGGGCAAGCACCGACAATCTCACGGGCGCTATCATGGCAGCCGATCCGCCCAGCCAGTCGATGGCCCAATTGCTGCCGCAAGAGAGCACCCCTCTCACTATCCGCAACCCGCTACCCCCCATCACCGAGATGGGCAGCAATGGATACGGCATCGGCTCGAACGCCTCTCAGACCGAGTTCGGCCTTCAACTGGGCAACCCCCACTTTCCGTGGCGCGGAAACCTTCGGTTCTACATGCTGCACCTCACGATACCAGGCGAGCTAGACGCCATGGGAGCGACCATCACCGGTCTCCCGATCGTCCTCATCGGCTTCAATCAGAACATGGCTTGGTCGCACACGGTTTCGACCGGAAAGCGCTTCTCGATCTACGAGGTTACGCTGGTTGAAGGCGATCCGATGAAGTACCTCTACGATGGCGAGGAGCGCGACATCGAGGAGGTGCCCGTCACGATCGAGGTGTTGCTCGAAGACGGTACTGTCGAAGAACAGACCGACAGCATCTATTTCACGCAGTACGGGCCGGTATTTGACGGTGGCGCGCTCAATTCGCTCCTCGGCGGATGGCCGACCCTCGCGGACACACTGCTCACCTACCGAGACGCGAACCTCACGAACAACCGGGCGATCACCTAC
>JABDJF010000270.1 GCA_013002645.1 Myxococcales bacterium | reverse complement strand
CTTCTGATGGTCTGGTACCCCGGTCAAATGGGAGGCCATGCGATCGCCGACCTTTTGTTCGGCGACGCCAACCCATCGGGCAAGCTGCCGATCACCTTCCCCACAGGCCTCGACCAATTGCCTCCTTTCGATAACGTTTCGCTCGAGGTGACCTACGATTACTTCCACGGCTATCGGTTCCTCGACCGCCACGGCGCAACGCCCGAGTTTCCGTTCGGCTTCGGCCTCAGCTACACGACGTTCTCCGTCGACAACCTCAAGGCGAGTCAGGCCGCGGCCATGGCCGGCGACGTCGTCACATTCAGCCTAGACGTCACAAATACCGGGTCGGCGGCGGGCGCGGAAGTCGCGCAGCTCTATGTGACCTACCCGGGGTCCTCGGTGGAGCGCACGGAGCGTGAGCTCAAAGGCTTCGTGAAAGTGATGCTGGACCCCGGTGAAAGCCAGACCGTCGAAATCTCGCTGCCCGTGAACGACCTCGCCTACTACGACGTCACCGAATCGGCCTGGGCGCTCGAAGGGCTGGAGCATGAGGTTCACGTCGGCCACTCTTCCCGAGACCTGCCGCTTTCGACCACGCTGACGGTCGCCGCCCAAGCTCCGGTTTCGGTGTACTGAGGTGAGGGTTCGTTTTCGATTCTGGAACGTTTCGCCGAGGAGGAGCAGATGCAAAGATTGATCTCGGGGGTCGCTGTGCTCGCGGTGGTTCTGGCTGGGACGGTGGGCACCGCGCTTGCAGACTCGGGCGTGAAGAGCATCGACTTTCCGACCGAGGGCGGCATCCAAGGCCGCGCAGACGTCTACACATCCAAGAACGAATCGGCCACCCTGGTCCTTTTGTTTCATCAGGCCGGATGGAGCCGTGGGGAGTACCGGGAGATCGCCCCGAAGCTCGTCGAAGCCGGGTATCGTGTGATGGCGGTCGACCAGCGTTCAGGCGGGGTCGTCAACGGAGTGAAGAACGAGACCCATCGGAGAGCTACGAAGATGGGCCTGCCCCGTCGCTATCTAGATGCCTACGCAGATCTCGAAGCCGCGCTTCGCTACGCGCGCAAGGAGCTGGGTGTCACTCGGATCATCGCGTGGGGTAGCTCCTATTCAGCGTCACTCGTCTTTCGCTTGGCGGCGGAGCACCCAGAGGTCGTGACGGCGGTGATGGCGTTCGCGCCAGGCGAGTACTTCGAGAAACAAAAGAGCCCCGTCTACATCTGGAACTTTGCCAAGCGCGTGAAGCAACCGCTCTTCGTCACCTCCTCGAAGAAAGAGCGGACGCAGGTCAAGCCGATCTTCGACGCGTCCCCTGCCAAGAAGAAGGTCCTCTTCACCCCAGCATCACGAGGTCAACATGGGTCCCGCGCGCTCTGGGAGAAGTTCGCGGATCACGATGTCTACTGGGCGGCAGTCAACGGCTTCCTGGAGACGTATGCCCCACCCATGCCGGCGCCTGGACCAAACTAAAGCGTGGAACCCAGGCCCAGCTGCGCTAAAGCGGGGCTGTGACCATGGACTCCCGCAACGCCGTTTTAAACTTTGAGCGGGCGCGTCTAGCGGGTCGGGGGCTGGGGACGGACCTCGATGTCGCGAGCAAGCTGATTGCCTATGAAGCTCAGCGCTGGCACCGCGGCGATACCCCGCACCCGACGCTGCAGCTCGACGATGTCTCGGCGATTCCGTTCCTCGCCGATATCGCCGGGGTCGAGGAGTATCAGCATCGGGGCCGTCTCCGAGCTGGAGACCACGACCTCTATGTGACGGTCACCCCCGCCGTCGCCGGCTACGAAGCTTATTGCCACGACACGCTCCAACTAGGAGCGCCGGAGCATCTGGTCGCCGAACCGGTAGGCCCGCCGATCGCCGTTGCGCGCGCGTGCGCCAAAGGAGCTACCCGCGCGCGTCTGGTCGAGAGCGCAAGCGCCGCCGGCGGCATGACGATTCACCCCTACATGGGCATCGAAGACGTCTGGGAGCTGGCGGCCATGCTCCAGATGGACAGCCGCTCCCCAATACGCGTCCTCGCGCCGCCACCTCCGGTGACGTGGATCGCCAACGACAAGTCCGTGTTTGACGAGCTCGTCGAACGCGTGCTCGGACGCGATGCATTGGTCGAAACACGGATCTCTCGGGACGTTTCGGGAATCGAGACCGACCTGCGAACGCTGTTACGGCGGCACAAACGCGTCGGGCTCAAACGGACGAGATGCGCGTCCGCCATGGGCAACGCCGTCTTCGCATCACGCGACCTGCGATCGGACCGGGATGCCGCGCGAGCGGTGCAAGCGTTCCTGCGGCGTACCGAATGGCCTGAAGGTGAAGAAGTGCTCACGGTCGCCTGGCTCGATACCGACCTCTCGCCTTCGACCCAGCTCTGGATTCCGCCTCTTGGTTTCGGCGACCCTCGTCTCGACGGAATCTATGAGCAGATTCTGAAAGGCGAGGAAAAGGTGTTCGTTGGAAGCCGGCCGTCGACCCTGCCCGATGCGTTGAACCAGAAGCTCGGGAGCGACGCGTTGATGGTCGGCGCCGCGCTTCAGGAGCTCGGCTATGTCGGACGCTGTTCCTTCGACCATCTGGTGACAGGCGACCCGGACGGGGTCTTCAAGGTGGTGTTCACCGAATGCAACGGCCGATGGGGCGGTACCAGCATGCCGATGAGCCTGCTCGACCGCCTGCTGAACCAGCCACGGCCCGCATATCGTGCACAGGACGTCGTCTACCCTGAGCTCGTCGGAGCGCGGCTTTCTGACCTCGTCGAGCTCCTTGGCGACCTCGTCTTTCAGACCGAGACCGGCAAGGGGCGCTTCATCCTCTACAACCTCGGCCCTCTCGAAGGGCACGGCAAGTTCGACGTGATTTCCATCGGTGCGGATCAAGACGACGCCGAACGTGGCATGCTCGAAATCCTTCCGAAGCGGCTCGGCTTGTGAAACGCGCTTGCGGGGGCGTGTGCTGTCAACCTATGGTCGCCGCATGAGCGCGCAAGGCCTCTCCGATCGCCGAATCCAATTGATTCGTCTCGTCTGCTTCTTCTTCGCGGCCACCTCGTTCGTCATTGGCTCATGGATGATGATCGACCCCGCCGCGGCCTGGGGCTCGATGGGGCTGAACGTCGGCGACGGTCCATTCGTACAAGCCCTCTATGGCGGGGCGATCATGGGCGAAGGCGCCATGT
>JABDJF010000259.1 GCA_013002645.1 Myxococcales bacterium | reverse complement strand
GCTGGCGGCCATGCCGCGTGACTAGCTTTGAGAGGGCCTGCACGCGACATAACAATCTAGTTCCGTGCGGCTGGGCCCTCGCTCGGGGTGGCCGATTGGTCGATTGGAGGGTGATCTGGTAGGGCCTCCAGCGTCATCCACGCCGCGGAGAGTTGCTCATGTCTGATGTGAAAGCCGTTCGATGCCTCGCTCTACTGAGTCTCTTGGCCGTCCTCGGTTGCAGCAGCAGTACTAGTAGCGAAAGCGCCGGACCGCCGGCGCCGAGTGATTCGCTTCCCGCTCTGTCGGCGGTGACCGACGGGGTCGAGCCCGGGCGCATCGTCGATTCCGCCGGGCGCGAGGTTCTACTCCGCGGGGTCAACGTGAATGCCCACGTCGACTACTGGCAGTACGACCCGGATTTGTTCATCGCGTACCCATTCACCGAAGCCGACGCGGACATGATTGCTGCGATGGGGTGGAACATGGTGCGGCTGCTCTTGAGCTGGTCGCGCGTGGAACCGCGTCCCGGCGAGTACGACGAGGCGTATCTCGACGAGTATGCCGAGTCCGTTGCCATGCTTCGCGAGCGAGGCGTCTACACGCTGCTCGATCTGCACCAGGACGCGTGGGGTCCGTCGCTGGTAGCGCCGCCCGATGAGGTGTGCCCGGATTCAGAGCCGGCGGGCGGCTGGGATGGCGCGCCCGACTGGGCGACGTTCGATGATGGCGAGCCGCGCTGCGAGCGTGCGGAGCGAGAGCTCGTCCCGGCGGTGCGAGCCGCTTGGGTCAACTTCTTCAACAATCGGGAAGGCCCGGGCGGGGTCGGCATTCAGACTCGCTACGTGCAGATGTTTGCACACCTGGTGAAGCGCTTTGCCCACGACGACTCGGTCGCGGGCTACGACTTGATGAACGAGCCCAATCAGTTCCTTCCCGAGAACGCAGCAAAGCTCTCCCAGTTCTACGAAGACGCGCTTCGGGCGATGCGAGAGGCCGAAGCGGAGGTGGGCGCGCCAACGCGTCTCTTCTTTTTCGAGTCGAGCATCGCGTGGAACGCGATTGGACTCCCCGCGCCGCCTCCATTCGATCACGACGATCAAGTCGTCTTCTCCCCGCACATCTACCAAGGGGGAATCGACCCCGGCACCCTCGAGGAAGGGTTCGCCAGGGCGGCCGAGGAGACCGTCCGGCTGTACGACGGGGCGCCCGTCGTCACCAGCGAGTGGGGTAGCAGCCCGGAGCGCGCGAAAGACCCGGTGGACGACTACTTCGAGCGCCACCTTCGCGAACAAGACAACTACCTGTTTGGCGCGACCATCTGGACTTGGCGCGAGGCCTGTGGCGACGCGCACAAGTACGTGGACGCGCGCGAGGGCAGGGTTCCCTACGTGTGGGGCTACTTCGACGTGAACTGCGAGAACAACACGGTCGAAGGGAACCGGACGGAGTACACCGACGTGATGCGCAAGATTGCGGTGCGGTTCGCCCCCGGTGCATTGAGCGAGGTCGACTGGTCACCGGACGACACCGGGCTTGCGGCCAGCGGAGAGGACGCTCGTGCCGGCAATCGTCTCGAGGTGTTCGTGCCGACCGACGACCCCAGCTCGGTTGACATCGAATCGACCGGGCTCGGTGCGATCGAGTCGGTGCCATGGTTCGGAGGAACGCTCTTCTACGCGCGGGCCGACGGCGCCCCGTGGTCGATTCGTCTCTCTACTGTTCCGTGATGCGGAGAGAGACCCGAGAGCGGGTTTTCGCGGTGGGCTTGTTAAGTGCTTGAAATGAGACGGGTCGCGAGGGGGGAGCGTGTCCCCTACGAGCGAACGCCTTGGACGACCCTGGGGATGTCGCCACCGAAGATCATCCTGAGCGCCGCCGGGGCATCGTAGCGGTGCCGTTCCAGCACGGATTGAAGGACGTCGATTTCGACCGGAGCATTGCATATCCGGTGGAGATACTGAGCCAACGACGAGGGGACGCTGTTCACGGAGCGCGGCTGCAATTCATGCTCGAGTCGTTGGAGCTGAGACGCGAAGCCGATATTGGGAAGGACTTGAAACCGCTTGGATCGAACTCGACAGAGGGCATCGAAGAAACTCATGGCCTCCGTTTTCATCAGCAAGGCGATGACCAGCGTTGCGGACCGGCTGACGCCGACTTCACAGTGGACAAACAGCTTGGACTTCGGATCACTGGCCGTCGCTGCCGCTGCGAAGTCGAACAACTGCGAAAACGTCGCCGCGATATCCTGATGCATTCCATCGTTGACACCGAGAAACAGATGATGAAAGTCCTGCTGTAGGAACGCCATCTGCGAACGCTCATCCTCCATCATGC
>JABDJF010000257.1 GCA_013002645.1 Myxococcales bacterium | reverse complement strand
CCCCTCGAGTCCGCGATCAGCGCGACCGCCGGTGTCACTGTGGAGGACAACCTTGGAAGCAACCGCCGTAATCCTGTCCGCGCCAAAAGAGCTGGCTCTTGGACAATTGGAGCTTCACGCTCCCGGTGAAGACGACATCGTCGTCGATGTTTCCCACTCAGGTATTTCCACTGGTACAGAAAAACTGTTTTGGGATGGCCGAATGCCGCCCTTCCCCGGCATGGGCTACCCATTGGTCCCCGGCTACGAGGCGACAGGCGAAGTCGTCGAAGCAGGCCGCGGCACAAATCTTATTCCTGGTGACCGCGTCTTTGTGCCCGGCGCCAATTGCTACGAAGGCGCCTTTGGCCTCTTCGGCGGCGCCACCTCACGCCTCGTCACCAACGCCTCCCGTGCCGTCAAGATCGACGGCGCTCTCGGAGCCGAAGGCGCGCTGCTCGCTCTTGCTGCAACAGCACGCCATTCCATGGCTGGTCTCGACAAAGCCATGCCCGAATTGATCGTCGGTCACGGCGTCCTCGGCCGCTTACTCGCCCGCCTCACTATTGCCGCCGGCGCGCCTGCGCCTACGGTTTGGGAAATTGATCCGGCCCGCCGCGATGGCGCACAAGGCTACGAAGTCCTCGATCCCGAAAAGGATGAGCGCCGCGACTACAATACGATCTATGACGCTTCCGGAGCGCCCGACGTTCTGAACCAGCTGATCGGACGCATCGCCAAGGGTGGCGAAGTTGTCCTTGCGGGTTTCTACACTGGCGACATTACCTTCGGCTTCGTCCCGGCCTTTATGAAAGAGGCCCGCCTGCGCATTGCTGCCGAGTGGACCCCGGATGACCTGGTCGCAACACGGCAACTAATCGAAGGCGGCGCACTCAGTCTGTCCGATCTCATCACTCACACACGTCCGTCAGCCCAAGCGTCTGAAGCCTATCCAACGGCGTTCAACGACCCGGACTGCCTGAAAATGATCCTCGATTGGAGCGCTCCGCAATGAAAGATGAAGTCCCCAACCTAAAAGACTTCGATCAGCGCCTGCGAGACGAAGCCAATGAGGAACCAAACCTCGAGGTCCCACAAGGCGAACCCACCTCCAAAACCCAGATCATCGCGATCTACGGCAAAGGCGGCATCGGCAAATCCTTCACACTCGCCAACCTCAGCCACATGATGGCTGAACAGGGCAAACGCGTCCTTCTCATAGGTTGCGACCCCAAATCCGATACCACGTCCCTGCTGTTCGGCGGCAAAGCCTGCCCGACCATCATCGAGACGTCTTCCAAGAAAAAGCTTGCCGGTGAAGAAGTCAAAATCGGCGACGTCTGCTTCAAGCGCGGCGGCGTCTTCGCCATGGAACTCGGCGGCCCCGAAGTTGGCCGAGGTTGCGGCGGACGCGGCATCATCCACGGTTTTGAGCTGCTCGAAAAGCTCGGCTTCCACGATTGGGACTTTGACTACGTCCTCCTCGACTTTCTCGGCGACGTGGTCTGCGGCGGCTTCGGTCTGCCCATCGCCCGCGACATGGCGCAAAAAGTCATCCTCGTCGGCTCCAACGACCTTCAGTCGCTCTATGTCGCCAACAACGTCTGCTCGGCGGTCGAATACTTCCGCAAGCTTGGCGGCAACGTCGGCGTCGCGGGTCTGGTGATCAACAAAGACGACGGCACGGGCGAAGCCCAAGCGTTCGCCAAAGCTGTCGACATCCCTGTCCTCGCCTCGATTCCGCAAGACGACGACCTTCGGAAAAAGTCCGCCAACTACCAAATCGTGGGCACAGCCCAATCCCAATGGGGCGAGCTCTTCGCCGCCCTTGGTGAGAACGTCGCCGTGGCACCGCCCATGCGCCCAACCGCTCTGAACCAGGATCAGCTGCTTGAGCTATTCGACGGCTCGGACACCGGGGCAGGGGTCGTGCTTGAGCCCGCCACCGACATGGACATGCGCGGCAAAAACGCCGCCCCGAAAGAATCGCTGGAGGTCGTCTACGACGATGCCTGATCGCACTGGATACGAAGTCGGCTACGACGACGCGGGCGATGTGCAAATCATCGAAGGCGCGTCGCGCGAAGACGTGCCCGAACTTGCAGGCGGCGACGGCATGGGCTGTCACGCAGGGGCTGGCGAAATGGAAGCCGCTGCGCGCGCTGCCGGAAAATCCGACATCCTCGATCAATACGCCGCCGACTATCCCCAAGGCCCGCACGACAAACCACAGTCCATGTGCCCGGCCTTCGGCTCACTCCGCGTCGGCTTGCGCATGTGCAGAACGGCAACAGTGTTGTCAGGTTCAGCTTGCTGCGTTTACGGCCTGACCTTCGTCTCGCACTTCTACGGCGCGCGCCGCTCGGTCGGCTATGTGCCGTTCAACTCGGAAACACTCGTCACCGGCAAACTCTTCGAGGACATCCGCGAAGCGGTTCACGACCTCGCTGATCCTGCCCTCTACGATTCCATCGTTGTCACGAACCTCTGCGTGCCAACCGCCTCTGGTGTTCCGCTCCGCCTTTTGCCGGATGAAATCAACGGTGTGCGCATCGTTGGCATCGACGTGCCCGGTTTCGGCATCCCCACCCACGCCGAGGCAAAAGACGTCCTCGCCGGTGCAATGCTGAACTACGCCCGCAAAGAAATCGAAGCTGGCCCCGTGCAAGCCCCCGCTGGTGGCAAATCCGACCGGCCCACTGTCACAATGCTGGGCGAGATGTTCCCCGCTGACCCCATGGTCATCGGCCAAATGCTCGAACCCCTCGGCCTCGCCGCCGGCCCCGTCATCCCGGCCCGCGAATGGCGCGAACTCTATGCCGCCCTCGACTGCGGCGCCGTCGCTGCGATCCATCCGTTCTACACCGCCTCGATGCGCGAATTCACCGCCGCAGGTCGCCCGATCATTGGTTCGGCTCCGGTCGGCGCAGATGGCGTTGCGAACTGGCTTTCGGACATCGGCAACGCCTTCAACATCTCCGCCGACAAAATCGGCCAGGCACAGAACATGTT
>JABDJF010000251.1 GCA_013002645.1 Myxococcales bacterium | reverse complement strand
CGCGAGCTCTTTGAGAGTCGAAACGTCGACGTTGCGGTAGTGGAGCCAGTCCTCGACTTCGGGAAGATAGCGAGCCAAGAACCGGCGGTCTTGATGAATCGAGTTCCCGGCCAGCGGTGCTTTCTTCTTCTGGCTGTGCTCGGAGAAAAAGCCGAGAAGGGCGGCGGACGCCTGCGCCTCGTCGACGGTCGACTCCCGAACGCGCTGAGTCAGACCCGATTGCCCGTGATGCGACGTGTTCCACTCGTCCATCGCCGAGAGGACGTCCTCGGACTGATGCAGCACTAGATTAGGCCCCTCTGCCAGGACGTTGAGCTCGCCGTCGGTGATGAGGACCGCGACCTCCAAAATGCGGTCCGTTTCCGGTTCGAGCCCGGACATCTCCATATCCATCCAAACGATAGCCGACATTTGATGCAGACCCGTTCATAGCATGAGGGCGCGCACGCCGCTTTCATCAGGGACCTTCAGGATTGAACTCGCGTAAATCTCGCGTATACACTGGCGTCCAATCGACGTCTGCCCTAGGAAATGCCGGTGCCAGCAAGCGCGCGCAAACTAAGCCAGCTTCGCCAGCTCGAAGCGGAGAGCATTCAAATCATCCGCGAGGCGGCGGCTGAGTTCGACAATCCCGTCATGATGTATTCGGTCGGGAAAGACTCCTCGGTGATGCTTCGCCTCGCGGAAAAGGCATTCGCCCCTGGGCCACTGCCGTTTCCGCTGCTGCACGTCGACACGACCTGGAAGTTCCAGGACATGTACCGGTATCGCGACACGATCGAGGCCACCGTCAAGGCCGAGCTCATCAAGTACACCAATGCCGATGGCGTCGCCATGGGGATGAACCCCTTCGACTTTGGCAGCAAGAAGTACACCGACATCATGAAAACCGAGGCGCTGAAGCAAGCGCTCTCGAAGCACGAGTTCGACTGCGCCTTTGGCGGCGCGCGGCGCGATGAGGAGAAGTCTCGCGCGAAAGAACGGATTTTCTCGTTTCGCGACGGCCACCATCAGTGGGACCCAAAGAACCAGCGACCCGAGCTATGGAACGTTTTCAACGCGAAGATCAAGAAGGGCGAAAACGTCCGGGTCTTCCCGTTGAGCAACTGGACCGAGCTCGACGTGTGGCTTTACGTCTGGCTCGAACACATCCCTGTCGTGCCGCTGTACTTCGCCAAGGAGCGGCCCGTGGTCGAACGGTCGGGCACCTGGATTCTGGTCGATGACGACCGCATGCGGCTCGAGGAGGGCGAAAAGCCGCAGATGAAGAAGGTGCGATTTCGGACGCTCGGCTGCTATCCGCTGAGCGGCGCGGTCGAGTCGGAGTCCGACACGGTGCCCAAAGTCATCCAAGAAATGCTCCTCAACCGCTTCTCGGAGAGGCAGGGGCGTCTCATCGACTTCGACGAAGAGGGGTCGATGGAGGTCAAAAAGCGCGAGGGCTACTTCTAAGCCTGACGCTGGGCTCGTAGGGAACTCCATGACGGACGAAAAAGATCTGATCCGCGACGATATCGAGGCATATCTCGCGAAGTACCGAAAGAAAGAGCTGCTCCGGTTCGTGTCGGTCGGCTCGGTCGACGACGGGAAATCCACGCTCATCGGGCGCATCCTCTACGACACCGGCATGGTGTTCGAGGACCAGATGGCCGCGGTCCGAGCCGCGTCGCAAACGGAAGAGCCCGACCTCGCACTGCTGACCGACGGGCTCAAAGCCGAGCGCGAGCAAGGCATTACCATCGACGTGGCGTACCGCTACTTTGCGACGGACAAGCGAAAATTCATCATCGCAGACACGCCAGGGCACATTCAGTACACGCGCAACATGGTCACCGGCGCTTCGACGGCCGACGTGGCCTTGATTCTGATCGACGCACGACACGGCGTCCTACAGCAGTCCCGCCGGCACGCATACATCGCTTCGCTGCTTGGCATTCCGCATCTTGCGGTTTGCGTCAACAAGATGGACCTCAAGGACTATTCACAGAAAATCTACGAAGAGATCTGCGCCGACTTCATGGAGTTTGGCAAGACGCTGCGCTTCAAAGACATTCAGTTCTTTCCGGTGAGCGCGCTGGTCGGCGACAATGTCGTGAGCGACAGCGAGAACACCCCCTGGTATGACGGGCCGAACGTCCTCGGCTATCTCGAGACGGTTCCGGTATTCGAAGACCGGAATTTCGCCGATTTCCGCTATCCGGTGCAATACGTCATCCGGCCTGACCTCGACTACCGCGGGTTCGCTGCCGAAGTCGCTGCGGGCGTCATCGCCAAGGGCGACGACATCGTGGTCCTTCCCTCGGGCAAGGCATCGAAGGTCAAGGCCATCGACACGTACGACGGCGAGCTCGACGAGGCATTCGCCGGCCAATCGGTGACCATTCGACTCGAAGACGAGATCGACGTCAGCCGGGGCGACATGATCGTCAGGCCGGACAACCTGCCGCGGGTCACGCGCCGCTTCGATGCACATCTCGTCTGGATGCACGAAAAGCCCCTCGACACCGAAAAAGCGTACCTGGTCAAGCACACCACGCAGACGGTCCGCGCGCAGATCGACAAAATCTATTGCGAGATCGACATGGACAGCCTCGAAGAGAAGGAGACCGACGGCATCAGGCTCAACGACATCGCGCGGGTTCGGCTGAGTTGCCACAGAGCGCTCTACGTCGACGATTACCAGCGCAATCGTGAAACGGGCGCGTTCATCGTGATCGACTCGCTGACCAACAACACCGTGGCTGCGGGCATGATCTCCCTCGAAGGCGCGGATCAGAACATCGGCGAAGTCATGAAGGAGCTCCACGCCGAATCGGCGATGGAGCCCAAGACATTCGTCAGCAACAACGAGCGAATGGAGCGCTTCGGCCAGCGGGGCGCAACGGTTTGGCTCCAGGGCCTCCCGGGTTCGGGCCGATGGACACTGGCGTACGCGCTCGAACGAAGGCTGTTCGATGATGGTCGTACGGCCACCGTGGTCAATCCCGTCGGTGAGGATCTTCGATCGATGATCTCCGCCGCGAAGGCCGTTACGGACGCCGGGCTCATCAATATCTGTGCGTTCCCAAGCCCTACGCGCACGGACCGAGACAAGCTCAAGGCGCGCATCGGCGAAGGTCGCGTCATCCAAGTCTACGTCAACACCGATGAAGCCCTTTGCCGCGAGCGCCGGCCGGACGCCGATTTCTCCCAGTTCGAGGCCCCGGACGACCCGGACATCACCGTCGCACTCAATGAAATGAGAATCGACAAGGCCGTCGAAATCATCATGGAAGCCCTCAAAGAGCGCGGCCAGTTCGAAGACTAGGCCCCCACCTCGCGCCGCGCGGCGGGATCGACGAACCCATTATTCTCGAACCCGTGGCGGTGAACATCGCGTATGCAGGGGCGCGGCGAAACGCGATGCGGGGGTTGGGCGGCGTGTGAGTGACAATAGGCAAGACAGCAACGAGCCCCGATTGGCGCGAGCTCCGAGGGGCGGCTTGCGTGGCCTCAGGCCCCAAGCCCCTCCGGCCACATCTGCAAGCCGCCCCG
>JABDJF010000228.1 GCA_013002645.1 Myxococcales bacterium | reverse complement strand
GGTGATGAAGGCGAAGAGCACGCCCGGCACGACCAGCAGCATCGAACCGATGAAGACGCCAAGGCCGATCAGGATCATGGCGATTAGACTCGCGCCAAACTCGGAAAACCCGTCGAACACGTCCGTGGCCGTGGCCGTCTCTCCGCGCATTCTCTTTCGAACCAGTTTGATGAAACCGACGATCATGGGCCCAGCGCACAGACCTAGGCTCACAGCCGAGATCACGAACACCAATAGAGACGCGACGACGTAGAGCACGAGGTCGTCCTTGAAGAGCGCCCAGCTTTCACGGAGCGAGCTGTCCACGAGGTTCTCGGTCTGAATCGCTTCGGTCATCGGTCCCTCCTTTACGGGGCGGAATCATGGCACCAGGTTATACTCCGCGCCCATGCGAGAACAACGATTTGCGGGCATCACGGTTCGGTTGACGGGAGGCGAGGATCGGCAAGGTGGTGGCGATGGGCCGCTCGTTGTCTTGATGCATGGCTTCGGCGCGCCGGGGACCGACTTGGTCGGTCTATGGCGGGTTCTCGAGGTGCCGCGCGCTATCCGCTTCGCGTTTCCAGAGGCCCCACACGAAATTCCCGGGCTCTTCGGTGCACGCGCCTGGTGGATGCTCGACCTAGCGCGCGCAGAGCAGGCCATGGCCGAGGGGCCGCGCAGCTATGCCCAGGAGATCCCTCCCGGGATGGAGGATGCGACCGATGCGGTCGTCGAAATGATCGAAGCCCTCCAACGGGAGCTCGGCGTGCCGAGCGAGCGCCTGTTCGTCGGCGGGTTCTCTCAAGGCTCGATGGCGGCATGCAATGCCGTGTTCACGAGAAACGTCACCCCCGGGGGCTTGGTGATTCTTTCCGGCACGCCGGTGAACCTCAAAGCGTGGAAGGCCGGGATGGCACCGAAGCGCGAGGTGCCTGTTTTTCAAAGCCACGGCCAGAACGATCCGCTCCTTTCGTTCGACGCTGCCGAACACCTCAGGGACGAGATGCGCGGAGCAGGGCTTTCGACCAAGTGGGTTCCCTTTCGAGGCGGCCACGAGATCCCAATGCCGGTCCTCGAAGAGCTTGGCGGATTCCTGTCGACGACCGGCTATTGATTCTCGGGCGCGTCGAGCGCGAGGATCTCATCTTCACGTCCGCGGACCACCCGCTTGCCGGTGAGTGGTCCGCGGTACTCGGTGACGATCGTGCACTGTCCTTCATGACCGTCGCGCTCGAAGTACACGACTACCCAATCTCGAACGCGGCCAAGCTCGTGGGCACGATCGGTGTTGGAGTAGAGGGCGGTGAAGTGCCAGCCGTCTTCATAGCGGTGAAGGATGGGCAGCCAAGCGGCGCCATCCGGGTTGTTTCGCTGAGGCGCGATACGAGGGAGCTCCCCCGCTTCGGCTTTCTCTCGGTAGTCTCGATCGATCTCGAGCAGCAGACCGACACCGGGTTTGGACTCGACGGTCGAGGGCGTCGTGATCTGGGCGCCCAAGTCCCGAAGCTCCGAGAACCTGCGCGCCCTTCCGCGGGCAGACCGCGTGAGCATCGTTGCCAGGATGTCGCGGACGGCCTCGAGCCTTCGCGGGCCGAAGCCAGCCACCGCGTCGAGTCGTCCGTCGTGCGCGGCCACCTCCAAGGCTTCCAGCGTGTCGATGTCGAGCTCCCGATGAATCCGCTCCGCAAGCTCTTCGCCGATTCCGGGGACCGTCTTGAACAACTCGACTGCGGACAGCGTCCCCTCGAGCCGGCCGAGCATGCGCAGCCTGCCGGTGTGTGCGATTTCATCGATCGAGCCGGAAAGGCTCGTGCCGATTTGTGGAAGTGCGTCCAGGCCATCGCGCCCTTCGGTGAGCGCGAGGTCTTGAATGCTGCTCGGGTGAGCTCGAACCACGGCCGCGCCGGCGCGGTACGCGTCGATTCGATACATGTTCGCGTGCTGCGTCTCGAGACGCTCGGCCACCCGTTCGAGGAGCGCAGCGATTTGCTCGTTTGTCACGACTGCCGGGCCGGAATCCACGCGCTCATGTAGCCAGCAGATCGTGGCAAAGGCAATAGTCGATGAACCTCTGGCGCCAGGTTCCAGATCGATCAAAGCTTCCGCCTCAATCCATGCCGAATCACACGACTTCCCAGTCCGCCGCTTTTTTCGATCTCGACCGCACGCTGCTCGACATGAACAGCTCGACGCTCTGGGCCAAGCACGAGCTCCTTGCAGGGAGCATTTCGGTTCGGCAGTTCGGCCGGGTGCTGGTCTGGAACGTGCTCTATCACCTTTCGCTCATCGACATCGAGACGGCGTTCAACGAAGCGGTGGGTCACTATCGGGGGAGGTCTTACGAGGGTCTCGACGCGGAGACGCGCGACTGGTTTGCACGCGACGTCGCGCATCATCTTCGGCCGGGCGCCAAGCACGCCATTGCCGAGCATCGAGAGCAGGGGCATCCTCTCGTCCTGCTCACCAGCGCTTCTGCGTTCGCGTCGCGCGCCGCTCGCGATACCTGGGCGTTCGACGACTTCCTTTCCAACGACTTCCCCGCCGATGAAGACGGAAAACTTCGCGGGACCTTCGTGTCGCCGCTCTGCCACGGGCCTGGAAAGGTCACGCGCGCGCAGGCTTGGGCTTCGGAGCGAGGCATCGACCTCGCCGACTGCTACTTCTACACCGACTCGTACAGCGACGCACCCATGTTGACGGCCGTCGGGTATCCTCGTGTGGTCAGTCCCGATCCGAGGTTGAAGCGGGCCGCCCGGCAACGAGGCTGGCCCATCCTGCAATGGTGAGCGCGACGACCCGAGCGCTTCATGATACGACCGCTTCATGTCGTACGTAGAGAGCGACGAGCAGCAGATGCTCCGCAAACAGGTCGCAGAGATCGGGCGCAAGTACGGGCGCGAGTACTACACCGAGAAGGCGCGGCAAGGCTTGTCCCCGGACGAGCTCTGGCAAGAAATCGCCGAACACGGCTTCATTGGCGTCAATACGCCCGAGGAATATGGCGGGGCCGGACTCGGGATCTACGAGCTTGCGATCGTTTGCGAAGAGCTCGCGGCGGCCGGCTGTCCGCTGCTTCTCTTACTCGTCTCTCCTGCGATTTGCGCGACGGTGATCGCCCGGTTCGGAACCGAGGCCCAGAAGGTACGCTGGCTGCCCAAGCTCGCCACGGGCCAAAAAAAAATGGTGTTCGCGATCACCGAGCCGAACGCAGGCTCGAATACCCACCGTCTCGAAACCAGTGCCGTGCGCGATGGGGACGATTGGGTTCTGTCCGGCACCAAGTACTACATCTCGGGCGCCGACGATGCAGATGCGATCCTCGTGGTGACCCGCACCGGAGGCGCCGAAGGTGGGCGCGGTCGACTGTCGCTATTCATCGTCGACGCAAACGCCCCCGGTGTCGAAAAGACATTGATTCGAATGCAGATCCCCGGGACTGACCGACAGTTCACGCTGTTCTTCGATCGGGTTCGCCTGAGCGCCGATCGTTTGCTGGGCAACGAAGGCCAGGGTCTCGCGCAGGTGTTCACGGGTCTCAACCCCGAACGAATTCTCGGTGCAGCGCTGGCCAACGGTGCGGCGCTCGCTGCGATCGAGCAGGCATCACGATACGCGAATGAGCGTGCGGTCTGGGGCAAGCCGATCGGCGCTCATCAGGGGATCGCCCATCCCCTCGCCGAGGCCAAGATCGAAGTGGAGCTCGCGCGTCTCATGACGAAGAAGGCGGCCTGGCTCTTCGATCAGGGAGAAGATGCGGGCGAAGCGGCCAACATGGCGAAGTTTGCAGCCGGTGAAGCCGCGACCCGCGCCGTCGACACGGCGATTCAGGTTCACGGTGGGAACGGAATGAGCGAGGAATACGGCCTGGTTTCGCTTTGGGGGATGGCGCGGACCTTGCGTATCGCGCCGGTAAGCCGAGAGATGATTCTGAACTTCATCGCTCAGCACACGCTCGAGTTGCCGAAGTCATATTGACCGGTCTCCCAGCAGCATTGAGCCGCGCTCGAACGCTACCGCTTGCTCCGCCTCGTCCATCGCTTCCGCGGAAGTACACCGCGATCTTGGAAACCTTCCAGTGCCTCTCGGAAGGCTTGCGCGCGGCGATTTTGAACGATGTGGCCCCCTGGGAACTTGATGAGCTCGGTGCCGAAGTGGTCGGCGAGGCGTTGGCCGTGTTCTACCGTCGCGAGGCGATCGTACTCGCCTGAAATGATCGAGACGCGTTCCGGTTCGACCTTGGGCATGCGGCAGACCGGTGTGATGGGAACCAGCTGCTCGCGGTAGCCTTCGTAGAGCGTTCGCTGAATGTCGCCGGTGCCAGGCACCAAGTCGTTGTCGTTCATGACGTCTGCGACGCTGCAGATCGGAATGTAGGCGAGCACGAAGTCGACGTTCGAGGTGACCGTGGCCAGCAGAGATGCGGTGTAGCCGCCGAGGCTCATGCCAACGACACCGACGTGGCTTGCGCCTGCGTCTCGCATGGCGCGAATCGCGATCTGCAGATCCCAGACCGCTTGGCGGAAGCCTTCGATGGTGAAGGCCGTGTCTTGTTGCGGCCACTCGGGCGGAAACGCGTGTCCGCGCCGCCCATGGAACGGCAGCGCAAAGAGCGAAACTCCAATCCCTTGACGAAAGAACTCCCGCATCGGCCAGGCGACCCGCTCCATCAGATGGTGGCCGGACGAAAACCCGTTCACGAGGATTGCCATCGGCTTCCCCTTGATCCGCAGATTCAGCGTCCGGAGCAGGGCCGTCCGATTGTCTCTGTGACTCCGATATTCGCGTTTGACGTCCTTGAAGAGCAGCGGGTGCGCGCTGTGCCAACTCCATTCGGCGTAGCCGACGCGCTGCGGCGCCAGCCAGCGCTTCCGGACTGCGATTCGCCCCGGAGTCGGGAACACCTCGCGCGCGCTATGGCGGTAGGTCCTGTAGTCTTCGCTCGAGGCAAACGCGGTCAGGTCGTGCACCAGCTCCGGAGGATCTTTCAGATCGGATGGCTGAAGTTTGCTGATCTGAGAGACGAGGAAGCCGTCGGCTCGGTATGCGAGCTTCTGAATCAGGCGACTCGGTTTGGCGTTCGCAGCCAGCTCGGCGCCACCGCTCTTGAGGGAAATCCCGCTCGCTCTGCCGATGTTCGGAGCATCCCAAGTTTGCTGAGCTTCACGCGCCACCTTGGTCTAGGCGTATATCGGAACCGTGCGTTCAGTGCAATTGTTGACTCCGATAGCCGATGAGTGTCCGCGCAAGATTTGCGCGTGTAGCAGATCCGCGTTTGGCCAGTGGTAAGGTCAGACGAGATGCGCGCAGTTCTTCTCGACACTCCCGCTCCAATCGAGACCCATCCTCTACGTCTCGGGCATGTCGACGTCCCCCAGCCATCTGCAGACGAGGTCCGGATCAAAGTAGATGCCTGCGGCGTCTGTCGAACCGATCTCCACGTCGTCGAAGGTGATCTCGAAGTCCGGCGCACCCCGATCATCCCGGGTCACCAGGTCGTCGGTACGATCGAATCCCTCGGCGCGTCCGTGACGGATCGCCAAATCGGCGCGCGCGTCGGCGTTGCCTGGCTTCACCGCACCTGCGGCTGCTGCTCGTTCTGTACCAGCCAACGCGAGAACCTCTGCGACTCCCCCGATTTCACTGGTTGGACCGTTCCCGGAGGATTTGCGGAATACCTAGTGGCGCCGGCGCGCTTCACCTACCCGCTGCCCGACGGCTTTTCGGACTTGCAAGCGGCGCCCCTCCTTTGCGCCGGCATCATCGGCTACCGCTGTCTTTCGAAGACGGGCATCGACGATTGGTCGGGCGCCCGCCTCGGGCTCTACGGATTTGGCGCCGCCGGTCATGTCGCGATCCAGATCGCGAGAGCGCGCGGAGCGGAGGCCTACGTCTGTACCCGCGATCGCGAGAAGCATCAGGCCCTCGCCGAAGAGCTTGGCGCCGTCTGGACGGGCGGCACGATGGACAAGCCCCCGGTCGCGCTCGACGCCGGCATCA
>JABDJF010000224.1 GCA_013002645.1 Myxococcales bacterium | reverse complement strand
TATATGTCCTTGTCCCGCGATACCGCTTCACCAAGGGCAATATGCTTGGCTATGACGGTACCCGAGATCAACGTTTCTACTTCGAACGGTGCCAGGCTCTCATCGCTCTCGATCGTGGCCAGCGCCTGACCACTGCGAACACGATCACCTAGATTCGCATGCACCGCTTTCACGATGCCCGAGAACCGGGGAACAATATGAGCCAACCGGTCCGCGTTGGGGCGTACCTCACCGGGCAGGGAGAGGTACAACGCGATAACGCCGGATTCTGCATTTCCGAGCTCGACTCCGAATTCCTCGATCTCAGCTGGTGTGAGCTTTACACCTTCACTGTGCTCGTCGTGTTCCTCGCCGTGCTCCTCGTGTGTTTCTTCCTTGGCATGTGAATCCTCATCATGTTGTGCACGCACGTTGCCGCCAAGTAGGCTTCCGACTATGACTATCAATAGCAAGAGCGGTAGTCTCATTTGTTATTCCTCCACTTTCGATTGCTCAACAAGGGGTGCCCCGATAAGTCGTTCGATTTCCGCTTTGCCACGGTGATACTCGGCAAGCGCGTCATAGTAGCGGGAGCGGAGCGCAAACAGCGTTCGTTGCGTATCCAGCACATCTGTGAGCCGCATCCGACCTCGCGTATATGCCTGTTGGGCTGTGTCATACGCCGACGTTGCCTCGGGGAGAACCTCATCCCGCAACGACGCAACCTCGCCTTCGCTGATTGTGAGCGCCTGGTGGGTTGTTCCTAGCAGTGTCTCAGCACGTACACGGGCAGCCCGGCGTTGTTCTTTTCCCATTTCAAGACGTCGTTCGGCCGCGTTGGTGGCTCCTTGATTTCGATCAAAGATCGGAAGGGGCAGCGAGAGTTCTGCAACAAATGCGTTAAACCCTCCCGCATCGGATTCAAAGCGACGCACGCCAACACCGAGCCCTAGATCGGGTATCCGTCCTGCTTTTTGGAGTTCCACCGAAGCCTGACGCCTTGCCATCTCAGTGGTCCATCGTGCCAGATCGGGATTGTCGCCAATCCGCTTAAGTAGCTCGGCGAGGGTAGGCACTGGCCACGTTGTATCGATCGTACCAAGCGCTTCAGTGAAGGCGGGTGACGTACTGCCCCAAGTTGCTGCAAGTTGTCGCTTAGCGATTTCGACTCGTTGGGTCGCTTTGCGAAGTTCCACCTCGCTCGTCTTTGCCTCAACTTGCGCCCGGCTTTGCTCGACGGGCGATATCCCGCCGGTCTTCACCCGCCGCGTCACGGCTTCCAGTATCCGGTCGGCGACATCGACGAGTTCCGCGGCAAGTCTGGCCTGCTCCTGAGCAACAAGCAGGTCAACGAAAGCGACCGTCACGTCGGTGAGAACATCTAGCCGCTTCGTTTCGTAGTCCCACTCCCCCGCCTGGGTTAACCATTCCGCCTCATGGCGACGCTTTCCCCGCTTGCCGCCCAGCTCTATCAACTGGAACAAGCCCACCGTCGTTTCGGCTGCGCCGAATCCTTCCAATTCACCGGACCCGCCGAAGTTCTCGATTTCAACGGCCGCCTCGGGATTCGGGAAGACACCGGCCTGGACGGCCTCCGCTTCGCGCGCCCGTACTTCCCACGAGAACACCGCAAGCTCGGGATTGCGCATCAGAGCCAGTGCCAAAGCCTCCTGCAACGCCAAGCCGCTGGTCGGCTCCTCAATACTGACATCCGGAATACTGGACGTTTCCGGATCATCGGCAGCACGGAAAGAAGGAATGTCTTTTCCCAGGCGCCGGGGTTCTGGTGCTGTGGCCTCGATATTGTGCGAGGCGCACCCGGTGATGCAGATCACACCCGCGACGCCCAGGACACCCAAATACTTTCGAATCATGGAAGATCTCCTCTACTCTAGCGACAACAGACCATGCTTGCGCTGCCACGGGATAGCTCGAATCCGTGGCGACATATACGCAACCGTCCGTGTTCCAATTGGAGCACGGTCGACAGCAAGAATCTTTGGGCTGGTACTAGATCAGGAGAGTCGTAGTTGTGATGGGAATGAACGCTGCGTCTGCGCTCGTGTACGGGCGTGGGGAATACGTTTGTGGCTTTTCGACGCAAGGTGCGAGAACAAGTATCGCACAGGCTGATAGAACGTCACTTGCGACGGTGGCTTCTGATGGCCTGGTAATCGGACCTGGCGAGATAGCGGTATCCGTACAAGGGCCACAGGAATCCGGGTCGCTCGATGCGTTCGCTTGCGAAAGTACGACGACGGGCGCCTTCTCAGCCTTAGTGGCCTGATCATCGCAGCATCCGTCTCGCATGCGTTCGAGTTCGACGTGCCCCGCCTCGCCAAAGCACATTACCAAACCTGGCACAGCACCCGGCGCAACAAGCGCGACCACAATGAGGCAAAGTATCGGGGAAAACCTAGATCTCATACATCACACAATAATTAAACGGTTTACAAGGCTACAAGAGGAATCTCCAACTTGCAGTGTTGGTAACCTTTTACGCCCTGTCTTCGAGAAGGTTCCCGATCATCGAAGGCGGCCCCGGCGAGCCAAACGCAGGCGGCATGAGGGATATCGAGCAACATTCGTGCCGCACTTGGCAATCCACATCCTCGCCGACGCATACCTTAAAGCAGCGCTTTCAAGAAGCTTGACGGCTGCTGGTTCGTTAAACGACGATCTCGATTCACCGAGACCTATTGCATGAGGTGTTTTGCTTGTGACTCACGGGGCCGGGCGGCCAATTCGAGTAAACCCCACGACACGATTCGCATACCCCTTTAGCTGCGTCTCGTTTACGTTGGAGAGGTTCTCCTGCCAATTCTTGCTTGTGTTGTGGTGGAACTGGTTCGCGTACTCACGCAGATTGTCCAGCTCGCCGATATCCGCCTCGCTCATTATCGCTGGGCCGTCCTGCGCTCTTTGCTTCGCAATACCCAAGAAATCACCCAATGATCTTCCAGGGGGAAATTCTTCGACGTACGCCACCCGCAGGAAACACTCCAAAACCGGCCGTAGTGTCACGGCAATTCTCTGAGCTTCGCCTGTTGAGCTCTCTGCGTAGCCCCGTACTTCTGAATGCAAACGGTCGTACTCCGTCACCGACGCCGCCTCTGCATCCCACGCCACCAAAGTAGATGCGTCTGCTACACCCGTTTCGTTCCGAATCTCGATTGTGGCCGTGGTGTCTTTGTCTGCCCGTTCCCAAAGTTGGCACAGTATGGGGCGTGCGTGTGCTAGTACCACAACCTGATCTGCACGACCAACAAGTGCCCGTATCTCCTGAACCGTTGCAAATGCTCGGCCGTCATCGAGGCTGGAGGCTGGGTCGTCTATGACGACAATTGCGTCATCGAGGCTCGACCTTTCCTGTAGGGTTGCGAAAAAGAATGCCAGCGCGAGGGTATTTCGATCACCAGAGCTAAGAACTGTGGCGAACGATGGTTCCGGGTCGTCCGGTTTGGCTGTTCCGACATGTTCCTTGTTCACGACGAACTCGTAAGAGCTGCTTGGTACACCACGCGCATCCGAAGGCGAGAGCTTCTCCACGCGAAAGTCCGCGTTGAATTTCACCAAAAATGTGTTTATTGAAGCCTGGTAAGTCCCGAACACCCTGTCTCGATGCTCTTTCAGCGCTGCTCGTGCATCCTCCTTCTCCTTTTCCTTGGAGGCCTTCAGCGATTTGGCCTCAGCATAGTCTTTGCACAGCACATC
>JABDJF010000208.1 GCA_013002645.1 Myxococcales bacterium | reverse complement strand
TCGGCACGTCATCGCCCCGTAGCCCGAGCGGGTAGCCGAGCCCGTCCCAGCGCTCGTGGTGCAGATGAACGCCGGGGATGAGCGGGTGCAGAAACTCGATGGGCTGCAGGATGTCACGCCCGTGCTCCGGATGCTGTTTGAATATCTCATATTCCTGCTGCGAGAGCCTGCCGGGCTTGTTGAGGTTCATCACGCAGCCGATCTTTCCGATGTCGTGCATCAGAGCCGACTGGCGGACGATTTCGATGTCGGCATCGCTCAGGCCCAGCTTGATCGCGAGAATCTGCGCGTAGGCCGCGACCCGCGCCGAGTGGCCCGCCGTGTAGCGGTCCATTTTGTCGATTGCGCTCGCGAGCCCGCGAATCGTCTGCTTGAACGTGGCCTGAAGGTCCTCGTAGAGCCGAGCGTTCTCGATGGCCGCCGAGGCCCGGTCAGCCGTGGCGTGCAGCAGTTTTCGTTGACCTTCGTCGAAACGCTTGCCCCTGGTGTAGCTGAGCGCGCATAGAAAACCAATCGTGTCACCGCGCGCGGACAACTGGGCCACCGCGAGGGAGTGTGGAGACGGCTCCGTCCCGGCTGTTTCGAAGAACCGCAAGCACCGCTCGCCGTGCTCTAGGAGCGCCGGCGCATGATTGAAGTGTTCGCTCAGCGCCTCGATGCTCACGTCGTCGGGTTCGCGTCGCAAGCGGAAATTTGGGCTGAGCTCCGTATTTCGCCGGTAAAAGCTCCCCGCGCCGTCGCTGAGAAGCACGGTCACGACGTCGGAGTCCACCTCGTCGATGGCGGCGCGCGTCAGGGTGTGGACCACCTGCTCGAGCGAAAGGCTCGCCGCAATGGCTTCGCTCACTTTGTAGAGCGAGAGCGCCTCCTTGAGTCGAAAGTTCTCCGCTTGGAGTCGCTGCTTTTCGAGCCCGCGCCGTATCGTGTGGACCACCTCCTCGACCTTGAAGGGCTTGAGGACGTAGTCGTAGGCGCCCTGCTTCATTGCTTCAATCGCTGTTTCGACCGTGCCGAAGCCGGTCATGATGATCGTCACGACGTGAGGCGTGTGCTTACGAATGGCGCCGAGTAGCTCGAGGCCGCCCATGTTCGGCATCTTCAAATCGCTCAGGACCAGGTCGAATCGGTCTCGCGAGAGCTCGACCAAGGCGCTGCTTCCGTCCTCCGCGGTGCGAACGTAAAAGCCCTCCATCGTCAGGAAGTCCGCGAGGATCTCCCGAATCACTTCCTCGTCGTCGACCACGAGGACCTTCGCGACGTCTTCGCCAGACAGCTCGGTCATGCGCGTATGGCCTTGGCTAGTACTCCGCCACGCGTTTTCCTGTCAACTGACTGTCTCGCTTGCATTGCGGTGTAGCGATCACTTTGATACATCCCGCTCGACCTTGCCATCGCCAACTCCGATCACCAAGTTCGCGCTGGTCGTCTACATTCCGCTGGCCCTGGTAGCTCTGGCCTGGGCCTGGCTCGACGGCAATCGTCTCGCGTGGTCGCTGGACACCTACTGGCTATCGGAATCGTATCCGATTCGCCTGGCGCTTTCTCTTGCGCTCGGCTTTGCCTTGGCCCTCGTCGTCGTCGCCGCGACGCCCGCTCTCGTCAAACGAGCGGCCTGGGCCCGTGTGCTTCATGCAGAGCTCAAAGAGATCATCTCCCCACTCTCCTCCAGCGAGATCACCGTGCTCGCCGTCGCCTCCGGCCTGAGCGAAGAGCTCTTCTTTCGCGGCGCCCTTCAGCCCGTCGTGGGGCTGCTTCTCGCCTCGGTGATTTTCGGCGCACTGCACGTGGGGCCCAAGCGGGTCTTTTTGGCATGGACGTTCTGGGCGTTCGTCATGGGGCTCCTATTCGGTTCGATCTTCGAGCTGACGGGCGTGATCTGGGGTCCGGTCCTGGCGCACGTTGGGATCAACCAGCGCAACATGACCTTCATTAGGCGACATTGACGCCCGATTCCGGCCTCTCTACCCTGAGGAGAGACCCGTGGACAGCGAGATCAAGACGAGGGTTGCCCCGTTTGCGGAGCCTCACATCACGGCGGGAGCAGGCCCGGACTGCCTCGTCGTGATCTATGCCCCGAGCAGCAAGCAACTCGGAAAACGATTTTCCCTAGTCGACGGCGAGGTCAGCATCGGTCGCGGCGTCGACAACAGCGTCATCCTCAACAGCGACAGCATCTCGAGGCGCCATGCCGGCATCGAAATCCGGGCCGAGGGCTACTACTTGATCGATCGGCATTCGACGAATGGAACCTACGTGAACGACGAGCTCGTAGAGGAGTGCCAGCTTCGTCGAGGCGATCAGATCAAGGTTGGCGATACGATTCTGAAGTTCTTGAGCGGCGCCGATCTCGAGTCGCAGTACCACGAGACGATTTACAGGATGACGATCATGGATGGCCTCACCGGCATTCACAACAAGCGCTACCTCGTCGAGCAGCTCGATCGAGAGCTCTCGCGCGCGACCCGGCACGGCCGCCCACTGAGCATCGTGATTTGCGACATCGACCACTTCAAGCTCGTCAACGACGAGTTCGGGCATCTGGCCGGGGACTACGTCCTCAAGGAAGTCGCGCAGCTCGCCAAGAGTCGCATCCGACCCGACGACGTCATCGCGCGATACGGTGGCGAAGAGATCGCGATCATCTTGCCGGAGACCGATCTCGACGGGGGCGTCCGAATCGCCGACCAGCTTCGGCAGATCATCGATGACCAAACCTTCGTCTTCGAGGACGAGTACATCGATGTAACGATTTCCTGCGGTGTCGCGAAGCTGCAGCCGGGCTGGCGAGCGTACGAATTCGTTCGAGCAGCCGACATGCAGCTCTACGAGGCAAAGCGCGCCGGTCGCAACTGCGTCTGCCCGAGCTAGTCAATCGGGGATCCAAGGCGTGCTAGGCTCGCCGTCGGATGCGTTCGATCGCAGAGGCCCTCGCTTCGATGCTGCCGGCGTTTGCGCCGTTGGGGGAGGAAGAGGTGCATCTCACCGAAGCTTCGGGGCGCTATCTCTCGCGGGAGCTGAGGGCTCGCTTCGATTCGCCGCCCTTCGACAACAGCGCGATGGACGGATACGCCGTTCGTGCGATCGACGTCGAGCCGGCATCTGCAGGCCAGGCCGTGGAGCTTCCGGTTCGCGGCGAATCGCGGGCCGGGGCGCCTCTTGTGGGGCCACTGGAGGCTGGCACCGCCTGCCGCATTTTCACAGGCGCCCCGATGCCGGCGGGCGCCGACGCGGTCGTCATTCAAGAGGACACGGCGCGCGTCGGGGACCGCGTGCAGATTCGCGAAGCGTCGCCCAAATCGAAGCATGTTCGCGCCCAGGGCAGCGACGTGTCCCGAGGCGCGGTGCTTCTGCGTCCAGGTGACCGTCTATGGCCGGGCGAAATCGGGCTCCTCGCGAGTCAGAACATCGATCGCGTTCAGGTCTATCGACGACCCGAGGTTGCTCTGCTCTCGACGGGCGACGAGCTGCGCGCGCTTGGCGAAGACCTCGGGCCGGGCATGATCGTCAACTCCAACGTCTATGCGCTGACCGAAATGATACGGACGCTGGGCGCAGTTCCAGTGCCCCTCCCCGCTGCGCCCGATAACCTACCCGCGATCGAAGCCGCGCTCCGAAAGGCGCTCGAGTCCGACGTCGTCATCACCATGGGTGGTGTGTCCGTGGGCGCCTACGACTTCGTTCACGAGGCCTTCGTGAACGTGGGGATCGAGCCCGGGTTCTGGAAAGTCCGGATCAAGCCCGGCAAGCCCCTGGCCTTTGCCCAGTTCCAGGGCAAGCCGGTGGTCGGCGTCCCGGGCAATCCAATCAGCGCAATGGTGACCTTCGAGATTCTGGTCGCGCCCTGCCTTCGGAAGATGCTCGGCGATCCGCGGCCGCACCCGCAGCCGGTCCTCGCC
>JABDJF010000186.1 GCA_013002645.1 Myxococcales bacterium | reverse complement strand
GACATTGAACTGCACCGAGCCCGGGCAGTACCTCTTCCAATTGGTTGCGGCAGACGGCATGGACTTCGAGGACAGTCTCGGCGCGCTCATCACGTTCACGGACGAGCCGATCGACGACCTCACCGCGCCGACGTGCATGCTTGGCGAGATCACGCGCCGCGGGGCGTCGGTCATCGTGGCCGATTCCGAGAGCGGCGTCGCCTCGGTTCGCACTCGGAAACGACTTTGGGCCATTGCTTGGCCGTGGGCACGTCGGTACGACCCGCCGCAACCGTCCGTGACGGTTCACGTCCGGCGCACCCTGCGCTGGATCGGCGGCTTGGTCGGCATCGAGGCCGTCAATGGCCAAGGGCTAAGAAGCATTTGCTGGGTGGTGGTGCCCTCTAGCGGCCATCCATTCGTGATCACCCATCCTGGCGCCGCAGATTGATCGAGAGCTCGAGGCAACCCGACACTACTTGCCTCGAGGCTCTCTCGGTTGATCGTGGCTACCGACGCCCTGTCGGGTTCGCGCCAGGCGACATGACAAGCTAGTACCGCCGGCCGGGAGAGATCGCTTCTTGGTAGGTCATCCGAGTCCCCTACCCCCTCGCGGCTCGCTGTGGTACGCGGACGCTCATGGAGATCGTCAAGCAAACCGAAGAGTACGAGATCATCAAAAAGCGCAACGGACGGTACGGCGTTCGGCGGGTCGGCCGGAAATGGGTGAGCGGCGAAGAAAAGGTCAAGATCCTCATCGCCGAGGGACTGATCAAAGCCCCAGAGCCAAAGTCCGAGCCCGAGCCCGAGCCGAAGGCTGAAGCTGGGTCTGACGCTGGCACTGACGCTGACGCTGACGCTGACACTGACACTGACACTGACGCTGACGCTGACGCTGACGCTGACGCTGACGCTGACGCTGACGCTGACGCTGAAAAGGACTAGCCTCGGCTGCGACGAACACCAACCTGGGTGGGGTTGCCAAAGTGGAGTTGGCTATAAGGCCCTGAAATAAAGCAGCTTTTACAGTTTGTGACAAATGTAATCTCTGATTGTCCGGAGATTCGAACGGGCGTACGATGACGCCCATGTCAATACAACGCCCTACTCCCCGAAGCTTTCGACGTCGGCTTCCGATCCTCGTCGTCGCGGTGAGCGTGGCTGCAACGCTCTGGAGCTGCAGCTCCTCAAACCAAAACGGCTACGACGCCGAAATCCCGATCATCAGCGAGACCAACCTGGACGGTCAGACGAAGACCCTCCCCCCGATCTCGGTCGCTGTTTCGCTGTCAGACAGCAATCCGTCCTACGACCTCGGCTTTGCGCAGACCCAAGGATACGCGGGCCTACTGAGGCAGCTGCAAAGCGCGGAGACGTCGGGTGGTTTCGTGATGTCGATGGAGGGGCTGACGTTCGACGCAGACGGGACGGTCGACTTCTTCGTCGAGGTCTCTTCGCGCATCGGTCGGATTCAGGGGCGCCCGCTGGACTACCAGCCGGTGAGCCCGGCGAGCTGCACGTTCACGCTGGATCCGGCCAGCTCGAGCAATGCAGCCGACGAGTACGCGATCAACATAAAGGGGTGCATCGCGGATTGGATTGAGGAGAACGGCGTTCCGTACGAGTTCGACATGCGCGTGACCTCCGCTGGCGCCGGGGGCTCGTTGCCTGCAGCCGCCCAGAAATCTGGATTCGCTCTGAAGGCAGACGCCTCGTTCTATCTGTTCGCCGGCACCTGGAACATGCGAAGCGAGAACTTCTGCGACTTCGGGTTGGACCTCGAAGTGCTCGACGCGATCATCGAGGGCGAAGACTTTTTCGGTCTCTTGAACTGCAGCGCGCTCGCGCTCGCCGGCGAAGGCGACACTGACAGCATCATCGTGCTTTCAGGAGGCGCGTCGATCTGGGACGCCTGCGGGAACTTTCTCAACTATGCGGAGATTCCCGCGACGGTGTTCGCGCCCGGAACGTATTTCATTTACTCAACGGCCGATCAGAGCGGCACCCGGACAGTCCAAAACGTAACTGTCGACTTTCTCAAGGATGATCCGCGTGAATTCACGGAAGATCTGCTCTCTGCTGCGTCCGGCGCCTGCGCGGACGGACTGGACGTTGACAACATGGGTTTTGCCGTCGTCGATTGGGTGCACTGCGGCGAGGTCCCGCGCGAAGGGCAAATCAGGGTCGCCGCAGCAGGCTTCTGCTCGGCAAACTGAACGCGAGGCATGAAGGAGTGATGTGATGGCGCGCGTAATCATGGTTCTGAGCATGGCGCTCCTGTTGGTCTCGACTGTCGAGGCGCAGGATCCAGCTACCGAGCTCGACACGGCAGCAGAAGCTGCTGACTCGGGTGCCGCCGAAGCGGTCGTCGAGCCGGTCGCCGTCGACGAAGCGTCCGTGGGCGAAGTGAGCTTGGCCTACGAAGACCCATCGCCTTCCGACGAGGGCGACCCCGACTGTCTCACCAAGGTCTACTGCAAGGTCGTCAAAGGCAAGCTGTGGATCGAAGGTACGTTCGGCCCCGCGAAGTTCAACGCGACGAAGTTCCGTACGATCAACCTGCTCGAAGACGTCGGGGGCAACCTGTCGCCGAGCGTCGTGGTGAGCGGTCCTGAATTCGGTGCGGCGATCGGCGCGCAGTTCAAGATCTTCAGCATTGGAGCGCGCTTCAAGTACGCGAAGTTCGATCCCTTCGACCTTCTCACGGCTGGCCTCGACTTCGGTTTCCTCGTCAAAAAGGTTCCGTTCGTGGCACCGTACGCGCGTTTCGGCCTCTACTACAACACGACCCGGGGTGGCACCGTGCTTCCGGTGCTCGACCAGATTTACGAGGACACCAAGACCAACGGAGGCGGCGCATCGATCGGTGCGGGCGTCCGCGTCCCGGTCATCAAGTGGCTCTCGATCGCGATCGGGTTCGACTACACCTTCGTCGCGCTATACGTAACGGGGTTCGATCCGGTTGAGAACGAGGACGTCGGCAACGGAACGATCGGCGGCGAAATTTCGGGCACGTTTACGCTGACGGTTCACCCGATCTGATCGGCGGATTGATCGCGTGTTGACCTAACGACGCGGTTCGGGTAGGCCCACAGCCCTCGGAACGAACGACCAGACTAGCTCCTGCGTGTCGGCACTGAGAATGCCGACTACGCTGCGAGGAAGGCAGGTCTGGAA
>JABDJF010000159.1 GCA_013002645.1 Myxococcales bacterium | reverse complement strand
TTCGTCGACCGATCTCGCCTCCGGCCCCAGAACTTCAACGGCAACCTGGCGGGCGCGGGCAATGACTGTGTCGAGGTCCATAACGGTAACCTCCTGGCGGTGGCGAACCCCGAGCATCGGCTGAAACCGGCCAACGAGTCAACCAGGGCATCGAGGAACTGCCGGTTGGCAGCCGGGCCGCTTGACTTCTTTGGGGTCCTGGTGTCCGATCGTGAATGTAGACGACGTTTTCACGGGAAAGGTTAGGCTCATGGCCCACGCGCAAACCACCAACGGCGGTCCACAGCAGCGAACGCCCGGGGCGATGATTCCTAGCGTCGTACCGACTGAGGTGGAGCGGATTTTTCGAGCCCAGTTGGCAAACCAGGGGAGCGTTGGCGAGACCACGGCCAAAGAGCGCAAGCAAAAATTGAAACGACTGCACGCAGCAGTGCTGGGGCATCGAGAAGATATTCGGGAGGCGCTGTACGCCGACTTTCGGAAGCATCCGAGCGAGGTCGATCTCACGGAAATCTACCCGGTTACGAGTGAGATCAAACACGCGCGCCGACACTTGTCTGGCTGGATGCGTCCGCATCGCGTCAAGACACCGATGGCGTTGCTCGGCTCGCGCTCGTACGTGCACTACGAGCCCAAAGGCGTGGCGCTGATCATTTCGCCGTGGAACTTCCCGATCAATCTCACCTTTGGGCCATTGACGGCGGCGATCGCCGCGGGCAACTGCGTGATGATCAAACCGTCGGAGAACACCCCGCACGCCACTTCGATCATGAAGAAGATCGTCGACGAGACCTTCGATGAGAACGAGATTGCCTTGGTGGAGGGCGGCATCGAGGCGGCGCAGGCTGTCCTCGCTCGCCCGTTCAATCACATCTTTTTCACCGGATCTCCAGACATCGGCAAAGTGGTCATGAGGGCCGCAGCGGAGCATCTCGGTTCGGTCACGCTCGAGCTCGGCGGCAAATCGCCGACGATTGTCGACGAAACGGCCAACCTCGAGGCGGCTGCGCGTCGAATCGCTTGGGCGAAATTCCTCAACAACGGCCAAATCTGCCTCACGCCCGACTACCTCTTCGTCCACGAGTCGTGCAAAGACGAGCTCATCGGGAAGGTGCAAGAACAGATACGCTCGCTCTATGGCGACGACGCGCGGCAATCGACATCGTACGCTCGAATCGTCAACGATCGACACTTTCGACGCGTCGCTGGCTACCTGGACAACGCCCGCGCCACGGGGGCAACAGTCGTCGAGGGTGGCGGCGTCGACGAAAGCCAAAATTTCATCGAGCCGACGATTCTCACGGACGTCGACCCGACCTCCGACGTGATGACGAACGAGATCTTCGGGCCGGTCTTGCCCGTGTACGGCTTCCGAAGCCTCGACGAGCCGATTCAGGTGATCAACTCGAGAGAGAAGCCGCTCGCACTCTACATCTACAGTAAGAATCGGGCGCACATCAATCGGGTGATTCAAAGCACGCGTGCGGGCGGGACGTGCATCAACCACAATTCGGTCCACTTCTTCAACAACAATTTGCCGTTCGGCGGCTCCAACCACAGCGGCATCGGTAAGGGCCATGGGTTCTTCGGGTTTCAGGCGTTCTCGAATCCGAGGGGCGTCCTCGAGCAGGTCATGCCATTCGGCGGCCTCGAATTCATGACGGCGCCCTACACTGCCTTCAAGCAGAAGCTGATCGACCTCAGCATCAAGTGGTTCTGATCAAAATCTCATAGTCTGCGCGCCGTCTGGAGGTGCTTTCGGATGCAACAATTGATTGTGGTCTCGCTCGTTCTTGCCGTTTCGCTGAGCGGCTGTGCCGAGGCGAAAAAAGCCCCGGTTTACGAAGGCGAGAGCCTTCCGCCGGACGTCGCGGGGAATACGTCTCCATCCGCGAGGACCGCCGCGCTCAACGCAGCGGTCAGCGAGAAGCTGCCACTTTCGGATCAACAAGACTTCGAAGACGCGAAGCGGGGATTGATCGCGAGCGATCCGGAGCTCCGTATCTCGACAGCCGAAGGCAAGCTGCTCTGGAACATGCCGGCGTACGATTTCATCGAGGGCGATGCACCGGTGAGCGTCAATCCGAGCCTGTGGCGCCAAGCTCGCCTGAACGCCATCCACGGATTGTTCGAGGTGACCAAAGGGGTGTACCAGATTCGCGGGTATGACCTCGCCAACATGTCGATCATCGAAGGGGAGACGGGCTGGATCGTCGTCGACCCGCTCACGGCCAAAGAGAGCGCCGCCAAAGCAATGGCGTTCGTGCGGGAGAATCTCGGCGACAAGCCCGTGTCGGCCATCATCTACACCCACAGCCATATCGATCACTTCGGTGGCGTGCTTGGAGTCATCTCCCCCGAAGAGGTCGCGGAACGACAGGTTCCCATCATTGCGCCGGAGTTCTTCTTGGAAGAGGCGACCAGCGAGAACGTCGTCGCAGGCGTTGCCATGGCACGACGATCGCTCTTCATGATGGGGCCGCGCTTGCCCAAAGGGGAGCGAGGTCACGTCGATACGGGGCTTGGGAAAGGCGTGGTGTACGGCACGTTCGGACTCCTCCCACCGAGCGAGATCGTCACGAAGACGGGCACAGAGATGTCCATCGATGGGGTGAAGTTCATCTTCCAGAATGCGCCCGGGTCAGAAGCTCCGTCGGAAATGACATTTTACCTTCCCGACTTGAAGACTTTTTGCGGCGCCGAAGTGGTGTCGCACACGATGCACAACCTTTATACGCTCCGCGGCGCGAAGGTCCGCGATGCGATCAAATGGAGCGGCTACATCGACGAGATCATCGAGATGTTTCCGGGCGCCGAGGTCTACTTCGGCAGCCATCACTGGCCGATTTGGGGCAACGATCGCATCGTCGACTTTCTGGAGAAGCAGCGCGATACGTACAAGTACATCAACGATCAGACGCTTAGGCTTGCGCTCCATGGCGGTACACCGCGCGAAATCGCCGAGGAGCTCGAGCTGCCCGAGACGCTTCGGAGCTCATTTGCAAACCTCGGCTATTACGGCACGGTCAGGCACAACGTGAAGGCCGTGTATCAGCGCTACTTCGGCTGGTATGACAGCAATCCTGCCAACCTCAATCCGCTTCCGCCCGTTGAGGCAGGCGCGAAGTACGTCGAGCTTGCGGGCGGTGCAGCGCGCCTTCTTGAAAATGCACAAGCGGCATATGACAAAGGCGAATACCGATGGGTCGCGGAGGTCGTCAACCATCTCGTGTTTGCCGATCCCGATAACCAGGACGCGCGCGAGCTCCTCGCGAAAGCCTATGACCAGCTCGGCTATCAGTCCGAATCCGGGCCCTGGCGCGACGAATACCTGACCGGCGCCTTTGAGCTTCGGCACGGCGGACCCACCGAAGGGATCGACATGGCGGCATCCATGGACATGATCAAACACGCGCCACTGGAG
>JABDJF010000134.1 GCA_013002645.1 Myxococcales bacterium | reverse complement strand
AGGTTTCGATGGATGTCGACCGGGCTTCCGAAGGTCACCAAAGAGGCGATGCCTCGGGAGCTTCGGTAGGCGGCGGTTTGATACGCGAACATTCCGCCCTGCGAGTAGCCAACGAGATGCACGTCGTGGCCCGTGGCCCCGTGCACCCAGTCGATCGCATCGCTCACCGCCTTGATGTGGTCGTCGAGAGTGCGCATCATGCCGCCCTCTTCTTGCTCCGGAGAGCCGAAGTCGATGACCCAGACATCGAGCCCCAGCTGCGTCAACGCGGTCACGCCACTGATGTCCGGTGCGACGTCGTAAATCTCCGCAGTGACCATGAGCGGCGGAATCAGGAGTAGCGGCGCGGCGACCGTCGGGCGGTAGTCGTCGCCCCCGTATCGGCGCAAGCGAGCGATCCGCATCTGGTGGGCCACCTTGTACGGCGCGTGCTCGGGGTCGGTGAAATGCCCGAGCCGCGCGAGCTCGAGAGCGTTCTCGGTCGCCATCGCAACGCGGCGAAACGGCGCTCGCCAGCTCGGTTTTCGGCCCTTGCCTGTCATCGTCTAGACGGTGACCCTAACACTCCGGACGTGGGAATTGGAGCCTCCAGCCGAGGCGTGTCACAACCTGCGTCGCTTCATGACCATCCTTGCCTCCATCACGATGCCTTCCTTCGAGCCCAACGAACGGCTCCTGCTGCGACGCATCGAGGGCGTGCTCGCCCGCCACCCCTACATGCGCGTCGACCTAGGCAGCGGAGGCCCACTCTCACATGAGCTCGAGGGCGTGCTGAGCGCTCGCCTCGCCCTGCTTCACACCGAGGGGCCTTCGAACGCGCCGGCGCTTCGGGCCAAGCTTCGCGCTTGGGAGGCTCAGCTTGCAGCCGCGACGCGCGACGAGCTGGGTTCGGAAACGACGCGCCTTCGCTACGAGACCGCCCTCCTTCTTCACCCCGAGCCCGAGCACGTCGACGAGGCCGCCCGAACCGCGGCGGAGCTCACTCGCATCACCAAGAAGTGGGAAGACCTGCGCTCCAGCCCTTCGCTCGGGTCGACCCTCGCCGAGAAGGCAGCGCAGAGCCGAGACTTCGTTCGCCACGGTGCCATCCTTCCCGTCTACTGGCTCAGGCGTCGAAGGATTCGCAAGCTCCTGCCAAACGTGGTGCGCAACAACCCGCGGCTTCGCGAAACCTTCTCGGCCATCGAGCAGGTCGGCCCGCTCGTCGACAACTTCGCGTTCAAGGGCGCCTCTGCGACGCCGCTCTCGACTGCGGTCGCGATCGCCGATCTTGCGTTTCTCTACATGCAGTTGGCCGACGAGTTTCTCGACGAGCTCGCAGCCGCAGTTGGGGGCCATCACGCGGCCGGCGAGCTGCTGAAGTCGCTCTACCGGGACGATACCGCCGAGCGTCCTCTCCGCGACCTCTCCCTCTCGCATCTTCGGAAGCTCGGTATCTGGCCGGACGCGCACACGACCAAGTTTGGAATGACCCTGTCGGAGCTGTTTGACGCGCTCGATCAAGTGGCTGCGACCATCGACTCGCGGCTGGCCGACGCCGGTCGAGACACCGTGATCGCCACGAATCTCTTCTTGCACCACTGCTTCCAGACCTACCTCGATGAAGCCGAGCTTTGCTTGAGCGCGCGCGAACATCGCGCCGATCGGATGCGCTTGCAGGAGACCGCCTGGCACTTCTATCGCAAGAACAACATGGTCATGATGCTCTGGCTGGACCTCCGAGCGCGCGTCCTCGGCCTCGACCCTGCCAAGTACACCGCGGAGATACGGCGTTGGGGTTATCTCTTGGCGTCGTTTCAGATCTTCGACGACCTCAAGGACATCGCCCTCGACCTCGGCAAGCAACCGAGCTACGCGCTCCAAATTGCGTCCAATGACTTCCCCAGCGAGTTCGCCTGGCTCGACGCGCAATTTAGAACGCGGCGCGCACCCATCTCGCGCGACGAAGTGCCCGAGGTCAATCTTCGAGCGAACGGTACCGTTCAGCGATGCATGCGCTGGAGCCGGCTCATCGCGCTCGCTCACTTCGACAACACCCTCCTGTACGCCTGGGATCAGCGCTGGCGAAAGAGTTGGACCCGGCGTCGCAGCTCGTTCAACCCGCACGGCGGCAAGATGCGGCAGGCGCGCGGGCATGCGGTCGATCGTCTCGTTCGCGCCCTCGTGGCCACGCGCGGCATCGACGCAAACTCCTCGGTTGGCGAAGAGCAGCTCGCGTTCGCGCTCGATGCAAGCGCCTACGAGGGCTCGTGGCAGATTTACGTGGCGCTCTTTCCGAACATCCGCGCCGTGTACCGCTTCGCAACACTTCGAATGTGGATGACCGCGGAAGAAAAGGCCCGGGCCGCGAGGCAACTCCTGCGTCGCTATCCCCGCGCGCGGGCGAACGCGCTAGTCTACCTCGCCGATGCTGATGTCGACCATCAGGTCAGCGGCGATCGCCTCGAGGCTTTCTCGAAGCTGATCGAGGCCTAGTCCCTCCGGCACACGGAGCCGGGCCATCGCCTTGAACAGGGTGTCACCCGACCAGGGGGCCCCTTCGCATTCCGTGTTGAGCTCGTCGACGTTGACCCCACGTGCCGCCAGCGCCTCGGAGATCTTGTGAACGATGCCAGGCCGGTCGCCGCCAATGAGCTCGAGGACGATGATATGCCCCTCCTCGGAGGCCTCCTCGAAGCCGCGCTCGACCACGACATGAAGTCCAC
>JABDJF010000130.1 GCA_013002645.1 Myxococcales bacterium | reverse complement strand
GGGTTTCGCCGGCCAGGGGATGGTTCGGGTCGACCGTGATCGTGTCCTCGGTGATCCCGGTGATGAAGAACGGAATCTGCCGCCCCTGATCGTCGTGCGCGACAACCTGCATGCCCGCTGCGAGCTCGGCGTCGGCAGGGAAGAGATTGCGGGGAACCTCCTGGGCTTCGCCGATCCGCGGGCCGTATCCCTTTTCGGGAGACACGGTTGCTTTGATCGACTCTCCTTCGGCCACGCCCTCGAGCTGCTCTTCGAGGCCGGGAACGATGTTCCGGGCGCCGTGAAGGTAGAGGAGCGGGCTCCCGTCGCTGGACTGGTCGATGACTTCACCGTCGTCGTCGCGCAGGGTGTACGAGAGGGTGACGACTTTGTTTGCTGTGATCTTGATGCTCATGGAATTGGCGCGAACATGGCATACTTCGAGCAAGGCGCTAGCGATCGGAAAACCGCGCCGCAATCGCCGGCACGGTGGTTGGCAGCTATTGGAACGGCGCGGCGAGTGCGGCAGGCTCGCCAGGATGCCGGCCAGCGATCAGAGGGAGGAAGAACAAGCGTTCGACCGCCGCGTGACGCAGGCCGCGGTTCGGCTGAGCCTTCTCGCTCTGCTGGTGTTCTGGTGCCTGAGGATCCTGGCGCCCTTCCTCAACCCGATCATTGGCGGCGTCGTGATCGCGATCGCCGTCAAGACGCCTTACGCGAAGCTCACCGGCGCGCTGGGCGGACGCCCGAAGCTTGCCGCGGTGCTGCTGGTCGTGGTCGCGCTGCTCTTGCTGATCGTCCCCACCCTCGCTCTCGGGGCAAGCCTGGTCGATTCGACCGACGGTCTCTCGACCGACCTCATCCACGATCAGATCGAGATCCCCGCACCGCCCGATTTCGTCGCCGACTGGCCGATCGTTGGCGAACGGCTGCACGCACTGTGGCTCGGCGCATCTCAGAATTTGGAGACGGCTTTGGTCAAGCTCGCCCCGTACATGAAAGACCTGGGGGTTTGGCTGGTGTCGAGCGTAGGTGACCTTGGCATCGGTCTCGGGCTCTTCATCGTGGCGATCGTCATCGCGGGCGCAATCCTCCCCAATGGGGAGCGCGCCGCGAGACTGACAGACAGAGCCGCCTACCTCGTCGCCGGGCCGCGCGGCCCCAAGCTCGCCGCCTTGGCGGCCTCCAGCGTGCAGAGCGTGACGCGGGGCGTTCTCGGGGTCGCCGCGATTCAGTCGCTCTTTGCGGGCCTGGGAATGCTGGTGGTCGGCGTGCCGGCCGCCGGCCTGTGGACGCTGTTGATCTTGATTCTTGCCGTCATGCAGCTTCCTCCGACGCTGGTCTTGATTCCCGTGATCGTCTACGTGTTTTACACGAGCGCCACGGTCGTCGCGGTTCTATTTGCGATCTGGTCCGTTCTGGTGGGGCTGAGCGACAACGTCTTGAAGCCTTTGCTAATGGGACGCGGATCTTCGGTGCCCATGTTGGTCCTGTTCATGGGGTCGCTCGGCGGCTTCATCGCCGGCGGCATTCTTGGGCTCTTCGTCGGCGCAGTGATCTTGTCCCTCGGCTACACGGTATTCATGGCCTGGGTCGACGAGTCGGAGTTGGACGACGGAGATGACCCAGCCGCGGCCACCGAAGCCTGATAGTTTCAGCGGAGAACGCGAACCCGAATCGTCGCCGGAATCGCCTCGAGCTCGCTGAGAAAAGAGACGGCATCTTCCAGCTCGATGTCCATCACGACATAGCCGACGTCGGCATAGGTCTCTAGATATTGTGCGGCAACATTGACCCCGTGCGCCGAGAATACGCGGTTGATTTGCTCCATGACGCCGGGTTCGTTCCTGTGGATATGCAGGATGCGTCGACGACCTTCGTGATCGGGAATGGTGACCTGCGGGAAGTTGACGGCCGACACGCTCGAGCCATTGGCGTGGTATTTGAGGAGCTTCGCGACCACCTCGCGAGCGATGTTGAACTGAGCTTCTTCGGTAGCGCCACCGATGTGCGGCGTGAGAATTACGTTGTCGAACTCCCGAAGCGGCGACTCGAAGATCTCTTGGTTCGATTTGGGTTCGACCGGGAAGACGTCGATCGCAGCGCCTCCGACCTGCCCGGATGCAAGGGCTTCAGCGAGCGCATCGATATCGACGACGCTGCCTCGCGCCGCGTTGATCAAGAGCGCGCCCGTACGCATGCGGCGCAGCGAGTCTGCGTTGATCATATCGCGCGTAGCCGGTGTCTCGGGGACGTGGAGGCTGACGACGTCGGCCTCGGCAAAGAGCTCTTCGAGACTGGTTGCGGGCGCCGCGTTGCCGAGCGGGAGCTTGTGCTCGATGTCGTAGTAGAG
>JABDJF010000127.1 GCA_013002645.1 Myxococcales bacterium | reverse complement strand
ACATGGGTGACGTTTTGAAAGAGTCAGCCGCAGCTGCGTTCACGTTCGTGCGCGCGCGCGCCGGAGATCTTGGTCTCGCGGAAGATTTCGTGAAACACACCGCCATTCACGTTCATTTGCCGGCAGGGGGCGTGCCGAAAGACGGCGCCGCAGCGGGCGTCCCCCTGTTCGTGGCGCTTGCCTCGGCGCTTACGCAGCTCAAGGTCCGACCGGATGTGGCGATGAGCGGGGAGATCACCCTTCGCGGCAACGTGCTCAAAGTCGGCGGCATCAAGGAGAAGTGCCTGGCCGCGCACCGCGCAGGTGTCGCCCGCATCGTCCTTCCAAAGCGAAACGCGCCAGACCTCGAGGAGGTGCCCGAAGAGGTCCGCGATGACCTCGAGATTTGCCTCGTATCCACCATCGACGAAGTGCTGGGCCTCGTCGCCGAGCTCGAGACGACCGGGGCGCCCGCAGCCGCCGAATAGTTCGTGGCAACCTTGTTCATCTTCCGCTTGAGCGCAGCGTTTGCGGCCGTCGTTGGCATCGTCTTGGCCTTCATTCCTCTGCTCGCCGTGCATGGAGTGGAGAGCGCCCTTGCGCTTGGCCTGCTTCTTCCGCCGTGGGTGGCGGCAACCGCGGCCAGCTACACCGAACGGCACCGCGGTCTCCGGGGTATCGATCTCATCTTCCGCACGGTCGGCATGGGCTTGCTGATTTGGTTGATCCCCTTCCTGCTGCTCGCCGCCAGCTCGCTGCGAACGCGGCAGTGCGCGCCCGCCGAGGGTCTCGCCTTCATGGTGCTCGGGCCGGCGCTGGGCTGCATGCTCGCCGCCTGCGTTGGCGTATGGGTCGCTGGGGCAACCAGTCTGCCGCGCCTGGCCCCATGGCTCGCGGCCGCCGTGCCTCTCGGCTCGGTGATGCTTGGGCTTTGGGCATTTCACTCGACCCCAACGGTCTACGTGTTTGGTGCGTTCGCGGGCTACTTCCCCGGTGCGATCTACGACGACCTCGTCCAGATCCCAAGCCGCTACCTCACCTACCGAGCCACGATGCTGGTTGCCGTTCTCTCGCTCGGCGTGCTTTTTGACGTGCTCTGGGACCCGGCGTCCGGGACGCTGGACCTTCGCGGCCGGGGCCGCTCGCGGATCGGTTCAATTGCCGTCTGCGTCGGCGCCTTGGGCGTCGTCGCGGCGTCGTATTGGCAAGGCAACGAGCTCGGGCACTCCGTGAGCGAGCAGTATTTGATCGAACGGCTCGGAAAGACGGAGCGCGGGGCACACTGCGTCGCGCACATGCCGCGCGAGACGGCCTCCGAAGATGCCATTCGCTTGCTGGAGGACTGCGACTTCCAGGTCGAGCGCGTTTTATCGCTGACCGGTCTCTCGTCGAAGGAGCCGGTGACCGCCTACTTCTTTCGGAACCAAAACGAGAAGAAAGACCTCATTGGCGTCGGACGGACGCTGATCGCCAAACCTTGGCGACGCGAGGTCTATCTGCAGATGTCGCACTGGCCGCATCCGGTGCTCGGACACGAAATCGTGCACGCGGTTCTCGCCGAGGCAGGACGCGGACCTTTCGCGATCGCAGGGACGCTCGGAGGCCTGGTTCCGAACCCGGGCATCGTCGAAGGCACCGCGGTCGCCCTCGCTTGGGACATCCGAGATGAGCTCGACCCGGACCAGTGGTCCAGGATCATGATGGACCGAAACGAGCTTCCTTCGGCGGCCGCCGTCATGAGCGTGCGCTTCAGCGCTCTCCCCGCGCGGCGCGCATACATGGCTGCGGGGTCCCTCATTCGCTTCCTGATCGCGACCCGGGGAATGGAAGCGCTTCTCGAAACGTACCATCGTGGCAAGGTCGACGACTTGGATGAGCTCGAAGCGAGCTGGCACGCCTACCTCGAAGAGGTTCCGGTGACGCCGACGGGGCGCGGCGTGGCCGAGGTGGCGCTGGCAAGGCCGAGCATCTTTTCGTCGGTCTGTCCGCACGAGCTCGCAAAGCTAAGGGCTGACCTGGCGGGCGATGCCGCCGCCCGCGACGACGTGCGCACGATCGAGACCTGTCGCGCGATTCTAGACATCGACGAGCAGGAGGCGCTGGCTCGGGCCACGCTGGTTGGCGCCCTCGCTCGTGACGGGCACGACGCCGAGGCCTTGGCCACACTCGAAGCGCTTCGGGCGACGATGAACGCCCCCAAGCCAATCGTGGCCGCCGCCCTGGAGCAATATGCAGATGCGCACTGGACGCTCGGCGACTTGGCGGAGGCAGACGCCCTGTACGGGGAGCTGCTGAACATTCCGCGCACCGACGGCGCCGCGCGGCAAAGCGAAGTGAAGAAGCTTGCCCTCGAAGCCACCGACGCGGAGCGCGAGCTGCTCTACGAGATCCTCCTCGGCCGCTCCCCGAGCTCCGTCGTCGTTCACCTCGCACATTCGCTGGCAGCGGTTCGGGACGATGGCCTCGGGCCGTATCTCGAGGCCCGGCAGCTGATGGGCGCAAATCGCTACGCGCTCGCTCTTCCGCTGCTCCAAGATGCAAAGCGGCTCGGATTGCCGAGCCTTCGCCTCGAACAAGAGCTGAGCCGTCTTCTTGGGATCACCTTCTTCGCCAACGGTGACTACGGCCAGTCGGCCGCGACTTGGAGGGCTCGCGCGAGCGCCGGCCGCGCCGCCCAAGCTGAAGCGCAGCGCTGGCTCGAGCGAATTGACTACGCGCAGACGCGGGCGGTCAGTCCCGCGTTGCCAGATCCATCGTCGGCTCCCCCAGCTGCGCCTTGATGTGCGCCGCAATGGAACAGTCTGCGGCGACGACGGGGTCGCCAGCGGCTTTGGCTGGGTCGACCTTGGGTCCGATCTGACTGCGCACGGTGATCAAGCGGCCGCGGTTCTCCGTCCGGGACCGCAGGACGAGCTTGTCCT
>JABDJF010000106.1 GCA_013002645.1 Myxococcales bacterium | reverse complement strand
TCGGCGCTCTACTTCCTGATGTACCTCAACGCAGGCGGCGGGCTCCTGAGCCATTCGGAGACCCGAGGCGGGGCGCAGCAGGATCGCTTCGTCCCCGGCGCGCAATCGATTGCAAACGCGCTCGCCAAAGAGCTCGGCGATTCGCTGGTCCTCGGCACGCCGGTTCGGACCATCGTCCAGAGCCAGGATGGCGTCGATGCGCTGTCCGACTCCGGTTCCATCGCTGCGCGCTTCGCTGTCGTTGCTGTGCCGCCGCCGCTCGCAGGGCGCATCGAGTACCAGCCGCCGGTCTCCGTCGGCCGCGACCAAGTCACGCAGCGCTTCGCCATGGGCGCAGCGGTGAAGGTGCTCGTGACCTACGAGCAAGCGTTCTGGCGCGACGCGGGGTTCTCGGGTGAAGTGGTTAGCTCGGACGGGCCGCTGAGCGTGGTCTACGACAACACCTCGCACGACGGCCGGCAGCCCGCCTTGGTTGGCTTCGTCGTTGGAAGCCAAGCGCGGCAATGGTCAGCGCAACCCGTGTCCGACCGAAAGCGCCGCGTTGCCAATGCGCTCGCGCGCTACTTCGGTGACGAAGCCAAATCGTTTCAAGAGTACCGCGAGCTCGACTGGGGCGCGGAGCCCTGGTCACGTGGAGGCCCGGTCGGTGGCCTGCCGCCCGGCGTGCTCACCAAATCGTTTGCGCACCTTCGCAAGCCCGAAGGCCGAATCCACTGGGCCGGCACCGAGGCGGCCACCGAATGGATCGGCTACATGGAAGGCGCCATTGAATCGGGCGAACGCGCGGCCGGCGAAATCCTGCGTCGCCTGTAGCGTCCTCATGTGCTCGGCGCGACGCGAACGGTGACGTCCTTGGACGCCGGCGTGAAGCTGCCCTCCGCGAATCGGTCGAGTGGAACCAGCACGTTCGCCTCCGGGAAATAGGTGGCGACGCAGCGGCTCGGGATCGGGTAAGGGACGACTGTGAACCGTGGGGCGATGCGCAGCTCGCCACCAAAATCGTTGCGGATGTCGACTTTGGAGCCCGCCGGGATGCCGGCCTGCTGCATGTCGGCTTCGTTCATGAAGACGACGCGACGGCCGCCACGGACGCCACGGTAGCGGTCGTCGTTTCCGTAGACCGTGGTGTTGTACTGGTCGTGGGTGCGGACGGTCATCATCCGGAAGCATCCATCGGGCAGCGCCAGGTCGGGCGCCGGGTTGATCGTGAACTTCGCTTTGCCGCTCGTGGTATCGAACCGACGTTCACGCGCACTGTTGTAGAGGTGGAAGCCGCCGGGCTTGCGAACGCGCGCGTTGAAGTCTTCGAAACCCGGAATCGTCTGCTCGATGAGATCGCGGATGCGATCGTAGTTCTCGATCATCCAGCACCAGCTCACCGGGGCCTCCGGGCCGAGCACCTGCTCGGCCAGCCAAGCCACGATAGACGATTCGCTGTAGAGCTTTGGATCGGCGGGGCTCAGGTGGCCGTGTGACGAATGGACGACGCCCATCGAGTTTTCGACGGTGACGAACTGCGGGCCGTAGGCTTGCTCGTCGACTTCAGAGCGAGCGAGGCAGGGCAAGATGATGGACCAACTCCCGCGAATCAGGTGGCCGCGGTTGAGCTTGGTGCTCACGTGTACGGTCATCTCGCAGTTGCGGAGGGCTTGCGCGGTGCGTTCCGTGTCCGGTGTCGCCTGAAGGAAGTTACCCCCCATTGCAAAGAAGAGCTTGGCGCGGCCGTCGAGCATCGCGTGAATCGCTTCGACGGTGTTGAAGCCGGGCTTGCGGGGCGGGTCAAAGCCAAACACTTCGTGGATTCGATCGAGCAGCGCCTTCGACGGCCGGTCGTGAATCCCCATCGTCCGGTCGCCTTGAACGTTGCTGTGGCCTCGCACCGGGCAGGTCCCGGCGCCGGGCATGCCGATGCTGCCGCGCATCAAGAGGAAGTTCACGATTTCGCGAACGTTGCCGACGCCGTTTCGATGCTGCGTCAGGCCCATCGCCCAGCACACAATTGTCTTCCGGCTGCGCGTGATGATGTCGACCGCTTGCTCGAGCTCGGCGCGCGGGATGCCGGCGGACTCGAGAAGCGCGTCGACATCCTGTGCCTCCAAATGCGCGCGCAGCTCCGCAAAGCCTTCCGTGAAGAGGCCGATGAAGTCTTCATCGAGCACCTCACCGGGCCGCTTGGCTTCTTGTTCGAGCAAGAGGCACATCAGCGCTTTGAGCAAGGCGACGTCCCCGTTGATCTGCACTTGAAGAAAGAGGTCGGCGACCTGCGTTCCGCCGCTCAGCACCTGCGCCGGGCTCTTCGGATTCACGAAACCCATCAGGCCCGCTTCGGGGAGCGGATTGATGGCGATGATCTGCGCGCCGTTCTTCTTTGCTCTTTGCAAGGCCGTGAGCATGCGCGGATGATTGGTGCCAGGGTTTTGACCCATCACGATGATGGTGTCGGCTTCGTGGATGTCTTCGAGCGTGACCGAGCCCTTGCCGATGCCCACGGTCTCCCCGAGCCCGACGCCGCTCGACTCGTGGCACATGTTCGAGCAGTCGGGCAGGTTGTTCGTCCCGAACGCCCGCACGAAGAGCTGGAAGAGGAACGCCGCCTCGTTGCTCGTCCGGCCCGAGGTGTAGAAAACCGCCTCATCGGGCGAGTCGAGCGCCTTCAGGCCTTCGGCCACCCGCTTGAACGCATCCTCCCAGCTGATCGTCTCGTAGAAACGAGAGCCCGGGCGAAGCAGGAGGGGCTCGGTGAGCCGACCTTGAAGGCCGAGCCAGTAGTCCGAGCGATTGGCCAGCTCGTCGATGCTGTGCCGTTGAAAAAACTTCCCATCGAGTCGCCGCCGGGTCGTTTCCCAGGCCGCGGCTTTCGCGCCGTTCTCGCAAAACTCCGTGAGAGCTGCGCGGTCGTCCGGGTCGGGCCAGGCGCAGCCGGGGCAGTCGAAGCCGTCGACTTGGTTCATCTGCCCGAGGATGCGAATCGCAGACGTCAGCCCATGACCGTGCAGATGCATGTGCGCGAACGAGGAACGCACCGACGCGAGCCCCGCGGCCTTCTTCTGGGGCGCCTCGATGTGCAATTCGTCGTCGGTTTCAGGCGGCTCGGCGCTGCTCGGTCGGTGACCCGTCATCAACCTGCCTCGACCTGGACGAACCCAGCCTCGCTGGGCGCGAGGGCGACGCGCTCGCCGTTCGAGTAGACGTTGAAGCGGTCCTCGCGCGCGAAGCCGACCAAAGTGAGGTCGAATCGGCGCGCGGCCTCGATGGCCAGGCTCGAGGCTGCGCCAATGGCGACCAACATCGGGAAGCCGGCACGCACGGTCTTTTGCACGAGCTCGAAGCTCGCCCGGCTGCTCACCACGACGAAGCCAGTGGCTGCATCGGCAGCGCCGCTGGCAAGCCAGGCGCCGACCACCTTGTCGAGCGCATTGTGCCGCCCGACGTCTTCACGGTGCAGCAAGAGCTCGCCCGCGTCATTGAACCGCGCTGCGCCATGCGTGCCACCGGTATGGCGAAACCAGGCCTGCGACTCTTCTAAGGAGAGAAGCGCCCGGCGAATGGCCGAAGGACGGAACGCGCCTCGCTTCAGGGGAAGCGCCGCGCAGCCCGCGCTCGACAAGCCTTCGACGGTGCGCTCCCCACATACCCCGCAGGCGCTGGTCATCGTGAGCGTCCGTTCGAGCAGTCGAGACGGCACGACGACGCGTTCATGCAGCACCGCACGGACGACGTTGTCCGGGGTGTCCGAACGCAGGCAGTGCCGGACGCTCACCAAATCGTCGACCCCGGCGATGACAGCTTCGGCAAACAGAAAGCCTGTGACCAAGTCCCGATCGTGACCCGGGGTGCGCATCGTCATCGCCAGCGGGGCCTCGCTGCGCGCGTGTGCTTCGCCGTGCTCGAGAAGAATCTGAAGCGGCTCCTCGACCGCGACCAGGTCGCTGCCTCGTTGCCTGCGCGTGCGCTCGATGCGCTCGACTTCAGCGGAAGCAACCGGGGTGCGGGCCATGCCGGAGTTTAGTAGAGGCCGGGGATGATCCGCCAGCGGACTCGTTCGCAGTATCGCTTCCAGTCCTCGCCGTACTTCTTCGAGCAGAAGTTGTGGTCCCGGCGCTCGCGGTGGATCAGCAGGATCGCGAAATAGATCGGGTAAAAGTAGGGGAGGGCCGAGCCGAACAGGCAGGGGAGCGACCAGGACAGCGCCATCAGGATGTCCCCCACGTAGTTGAAGTGACGGGACCAGCCCCAAAATCCGGATAGCAACAGCTTCCCGCCTTGCTCGGTCTGAAGATACTCGACCTTCTTGCCCCAAATCCTCGCGTTGTCCGGGTCTTTGCGGAACTTGTGCTTCTGCAGGTTCACGACGCGGAAGATGTAGAGGCCGAGCATGTTGACAGCGACGATCAGCACCGCACCCCACCACGGCAAGGAGTGCACGCGGTCGATTAGGTAGTGCGCTTGGAGCGAGTAGGTCATCGGCACCCAGACCAGGTCGCCAAACGCCAGCATGTAGCCGAAGTTCTCGTGCTTGATGTCCATCGTGGTGAGGATGGCCTCCTCGTTCCAGAAGTAGTCGACGATGTAGAACATCTGGAAGAGCCAGACGAGAATCATCGAGGTCGAAACGAAACCGTATTCTTCGTATTGTACGTAGGCGAACGAGGTGTTGATCAGCACCCAGAGAATTAGCCCCGGCCGCGCTTCACAGAAGATCTTCAGGTCGAGGCCGTTGCGGCCCGGTGGGATGCGGGGGTTGTGGCCCGTGCCCATCCAGAAGTCGTGGATGAACTTGCCGCTCAGGTGGCGGGACTGCCCGTGCTGCTGCCCGTACCAGTAGAGATAGGCGCTGAAGAAAAACACGAAGATCGTCATCACGCTGATCAGCGCGCCGAACTGGTCGTACAGCTCGCGAATGGAGAACACGCCAGACCAGTGTGCAATGGCCACCACGATGAAACTCACGAACAGCGAGAAGAGGCCGTTCATCCGGTAGGGGAGACGGCTGCCGTCGGGCAGCTCGGCGCCGAGCACTTCGCGGCCGGGCGCGTAGCGTTGGAGTAGAGCCTGAAGCACGAACCAGACGCCATAGATGACCGCCGCTCGTCCGGTCGGCATCATCGCCTGCTTGAAACCCTCCCAGTCGGCGCCGGGCCCGGGAAGCACGGCGCCGTCGTTGAAACGCACCGCGAAGAAAAGATACGCCGTGAAAATGGGGAGACCGAAAATCATGGCGAAGTTTCCAGGGACCCCGCCGAACTCCAGCTTCTGTTTGTGCTCGCTCATCGGCCGGACTCTAGGGCAAGAGGGTATGTGGCCGCCACCCCCAGTGGGGGCTTTGCCGCTGACCTGACTTGGCGTACTACAGACGGGTGCGGCTGAGGCGGAAAGTGTGTCTGCTAGGCGCGTCGGGGGTTGGGAAATCGAGCCTGGTTCGGCGATTCGTCGAAGACCGCTTCGATCAGGCGCAGGATCCATCGATCGCGATGTCGATCTTTTCGGGCAGCGTCGAGCTGGGCGACGTCACGCTCGAGATGATGCTCTGGGATCCGGCGGGGACCGACACCGGAGCGCAATACAACCGTTCCTTCATCTCCGGCGCCTCGGGCCTCATCTTCGTCGTGGACGCCACCAAGCCGCAGACGCTCGACCACTTGCTCGAGGCGCAGGCCAAGGAGCGCGGTTTCATCGGTTCGCGGCCCGCCATCCTCGTCGTGAACAAAGTCGATCTGACAGGGGACTTTGCGCTCAGCAAGGCTCAAATCGATGCAGCGAGCAAGCTCGACTGGCGGCTCATCCAGGTTAGCGCCAAGACGGGCAACAACGTCGGCCAGGCGTTCACGAAATTGGCCGAGCTGATGCTCGAAGCGAGAAAGGCGACCGGGTGAGAACGTTCGAAGGCAAGGCAGCGGTGATCACCGGGGCGAGTAGCGGCATTGGGGAGTCCTGTGCGCGAAAGTTTGTCGAGGCAGGCGCGCGCGTCGTCTTGGCGGCCCGAAGCGCCGAGCCGCTACAACGACTGGTCGAAGAGCTCGGCGCCGAAGTTGCACACGCCGTGCCGACCGATGTGTCGAACCGTGGCGCGTGCGAACACCTTCTCGAAGAAGCGAAATCGAGGTTCGGGGGCATCGACATTCTCGTCAACAACGCCGGGTACAACTCGCGCGGGCCGCTCGAAGAGCTTCCCATGGATTCGATGCTTCAGATGCTCGATGTGAATCTGCGCGGCCCGATGATGCTCACCAAGCTCGTGCTGCCACACATGCGGTCGCGCGACTCCGGGACGATCGTCAACGTCGCATCCGTAGCGGGCCGCTTGCCGCTCGATGATGAGGCGACTTATTCCAGCACCAAATTCGGGCTTCGCATCTTCTCGTTTGCCCTTGCCGAGGAACTTCGGAATACCAACGTACGCATCTCCGTCGTAAGCCCGGGGCCCGTCGAAACCGGCTTCATCCTCGACGAAAGCATCATCGAGACCGTGCCGCCGCTGGTGTTCTCTCAACCGATGAGCACGGCCGATGAGATTGCAGATCTGGTGCTCGCCTCGGCGGCCGATGGAGCACGAGAGCGCACGAAGCCCGCGTTCAGCGGAAAGATCGCGACGCTCAGTTATCTAGTGCCCGGGCTGCGCAAATTCATGGTGCCGATCTTCGAGCGCAAAGGCGAACGGGAGAAAAAGAGATACCTCGCGCGCCACAGGCGCTGATCAATCGGTGTCGGGCCGCGGAGGCGGCAGGGCCGATAAGCGCTTTGGCGACGGCCCCCAAGCGTCGACGCGTGGAAGCATTTTGTAGAGGAGCCAGTGATATGTGCTGCGCGGCAGGATACGCCGCAGAAGCGCGAAGCCCTTCGCGTCCAAGGTCGCCGGCACTCGCAGCGGCGGATTCGGGCGACGCATCGTTTTGAGCACCACCTGCGCGACGGACGTCGGGGTCGCACGCGAAGCCTTCATGAGCTTTTCGATGAACGGACCCATGTTGACGTAATGCTCGTGATAGGGCTCGGCCAGCTCGTGCTCGGAACGATCGCTCTGGCTCGTGTACCGGACCTTTTGGAAACCATCGGAATCGACGAAGCCCGGCTGCACCAGGCTCACCCGAATCCCCCAGGGCCGAACCTCGTACCACAGCGCCTCGTGCGCGCCTTCGAGCGCAAACTTCGAGGCGCTGTACGCCGCCATCGTGGGCATCGCCATCATGCCACCGACCGAGCTCACCGTGATGATCCGCCCCGCCCGCTTCGCTCGCATCCCCGGAAGCACTAGGCGGATCAGCTCCATCGGTGAGCGGAAGTTCACGTCCATCTGCGCCAGTCGTTCCTGTTCGTCGACGTGTTCCACCACGGCGCGATACGAAACGCCTGCGTTGTTGATCAAGACGTCGATGCCGCCCCAATCCCGCTCGGCCTCGGCAATCATCGCTTCGCGCTGCTCCGGCTTCGTCACGTCGAGTGCGCGAATCCGAACCTGCGGAGACTCACCGATCGCATGGGCGTCGAAGCGCGGAAGCGAGCTCTCGCGTGCCGTGAGGTAAACACGATAGTTCGACTTCATCAGCGCGCGAGCGATTTCGAGGCCGATCCCGCTGCCGGCGCCCGTAATCAACACCGTCTTGTCCGATTCCATCTGGGTTTGAGTTTATAGGGAGCGGCACTTACACTGAAAGCGCCTTTTGCAGGCAGGGGAGGACGCCATGGTGTGGCTCGTTGCTTTGTTGGTGATTGCTGTCGCGCTGGTCGCCTGGTTCGCGGGGCTCTACAACGGCTTGGTCAATCTTCGGAACCGCTTTCGGAACGCGTTCGCCCAGATCGACGTCCAGCTCAAGCGGCGCCATGATCTCATTCCAAACTTGGTCGAAACCGCCAAGGCGTTCCTCGCCCATGAACGCGAGACGCTCGAAGCCGTCATTGCGGCCCGCAATTCGGCCGAAGGCGCCCGCACCCGAGCGGCCGCCAACCCAGGAGACGCCCAGGCCAT
>JABDJF010000098.1 GCA_013002645.1 Myxococcales bacterium | reverse complement strand
CTCGCAGCCCCTGGGTCACGCGAAAAACGCCACCCAAGGTGCCGATGTCTTCGCCCATGAGCAGGACGTTCTCGTCCTCTCGAAGCGCATCCCGCAGCGCGCTGTGGATGGCCTGAACGAGATTCATCTCCGTCATGACTCGTCCTCTTCAGCTGCGGCCCGCGGCCCGTCGAGGGCTTGTGCTCCCTGCTCGCGAAGATGCCAAGGCTGTTCGGCGTAGACGTCGGTAAACATCTCGGCGATCTCGGGCGGCGGCTTTTGCTCCGCGCGCCGCACACAGTCTTTGACCTCGAGATCGCAAACGGTGCGCCAGTCCTCGTCGAGCCCGTCGTTCCAAACCCCGCGATGCTCGATGTGCCTGCGAAGCCTGAGAATTGGATCCGCGTTGCCCCAGGCTTCGACCTCCTCTTCGCTGCGATAAATCCTCGGGTCGTCCGAAGTCGAATGACCGCCCAGACGATAGGTCAGGAGCTCGATGAAGGTCGGCCCGCCGCCGTGCGCCGCGCGCTGCATGCCCTCTCGAACGGCCGCAAAAACCGCTAGCGCATCATTGCCATCGACGCGTGAAGCCGGGACGCGGTACGCAGCCGCCTTTTCAGCGATCGTACGCGTCGCGGTTTGCCGTTCGACCGGTAAGCTGATCGCGTAGCCATTGTTGCGGCAAAGAAAGACTACCGGAGACTGAAAGACACCCGCGAAGTTCATCGCCGCGTGAAAATCGTTCGAGCTCGTCGCCCCATCCCCAAAGAAGACGCCGACGCACTCATCGAGCTTGCGCGTTTTGGCTGCCATCGCGAGGCCGACGGCGTGGGGAATCTGCGTTCCGATCGGTGCGCTCACCGCGAGATATCGGTGCGACCGACTGAAGGTGTGGTCCGGCATCTGTCGTCCGCGCACCGGGTCGTCGGCATTCCCGTACATGTGGTCGACGTAGCGTTGCAACGGGTAGCCTCTCCAGAGCAGGGCGCCCACCTCGCGGTAGCAGGGAACGATCCAATCCTGGTCGCGAAGGGCGGCCGCGGCACCGATGATTGCCGCCTCCTCGCCCAGCGAGCCGACGTGAAACGCGATGCGACCTTGCCGCTGAATTCTTTCGAGTCGGTCATCGACGATGCGGGTGCGAACCATCGCCTTGTACAGCGCGATGATCTCGTCGACGGACAAGCCCGGATCGCGCTTTGAATCGAGGCTTCCGTCGTCCCGAATGACCTGCATGTCCCCCTCAGCCGAGCACGTCCAGCTTTCGTTTCTTTCCGTAGCGATTCATCGCGGGCGCCGCCTGTTCATGGACCTCTTCGGCAATGGCCCCCGCGAGAAAGACCTCCGCTGCGCGATAGCTCGAGCGAACGAGCGGCCCCGAGGCCACGAAGCGAAACCCCATTTCGAGCCCGAGCCTTTCGTAGTCTTCAAACTCCGCTGGCTCGACGTAGCGCTGCACCGAGGCGTGGCGCTTGGTAGGCCTGAGGTACTGGCCGATGGTGAGCACGTCGACGTCCGCATCCCGCAGAAGCTGCATTGCGCTGATCACTTCATCGCGCTCTTCGCCGAGGCCCACCATGAGGGAAGTCTTGACGATCGAAGCGCCGAGCTCCTTCGCTGTGACGAGGGCATCGACCGAGCGGTCCCACGAACAACGTACGTCTCGAATGCTCCGCTGCAATCGCGGAACGACTTCCACGTTGTGCGCGAAGACATCCGGGCGACCCTCCTCGACGACTACGCGTAGGTCGTCGCGATGTCCTTGAAAATCTCCAACCAAGGTTTCGACGCGCATCGCGGGGCTGTGGTGCTTGATTCGTCGAACCGTCTCCGCAACATGCGCGGCGCCACCGTCCGCAAGGTCGTCACGGTCGACCATCGTCAGCACCACATAGGCGAGCCCCATTTCGGCGAGCGAGATCGCCGTGTTCTCGGGCTCGTCCGAATCCACGACGCCACCGGGCTTCCCGGTCTGAACCGAGCAGAAGCGGCAGCCGCGGGTGCAGGTCTCTCCGAGGATCATGACGGTGGCGGTGCCCTGTCCCCAGCATTCGAAAATGTTGGGACAGCGCGCTTCCTCGCACACCGTGTGCAGCCCGCGCGCGCTGAACCTAGCCTTCAAGCCCTGGAATCGATCCTGCTGCGGCCCCGCCGGGAGCCTCACGCGTAGCCAGTCAGGTTTGCGGGCAGGCAAGGTCATCCAACGCTCCCATCGGTCCCAAGACAAGCTCTTAGGGGTCAGCACCTCCCCTGTCAATCGCGGCTAACACCACGAATTGTGGGGCTTTCTTCGGCCTGACGCAAAATTGCGATATCCCGGGCTCTTAGGCGCAACATTTTCGTGTTTGACCCTTTACCTGGATTGAGTGTGCCCCATATTGCAGCATCGAAACGGCTCGATACCCGTTTAGGAGCAACTCGATGGACGACGAAAGAAGGCCAAGGCGTGCTGGCCCAATGGAGCGGCCCGGTGCGTTGGGCGGCAGGCGCGATCTCAACCGGCGTAAGCGCGTCCAAGACCTCATCGATGCCGGTCTCTCGCTCTTCTTGCAGCGCGGCATCGAAGCGGTGACGATCGACGAAGTGGCCCGCGAAGCCGGGATGGCAAAGGGCAATTTCTATCGCTATTTCCGCGACAAAGCCGATCTCGTCGAGGCGGTCATTTCGCCGGTTGCCAGGACCACGGTCGAGGCCATGCAGGAGTGCGACGCGCATCTCCGCCAAGCAGACGGGAAGGACCAGGCGGTCGCGGCATACGGGCAGTTGGGAAATCGGTTGGTCGGCGCGCTCGCCCTCTACCCCGACGCGATGTGCCTCTATCTTCAAGAGCGGCGGGCTCCAGCGACCATCGCGCGGCAGGCGATCTCCGAGCTCGCGAACGAGCTCGACGAAAGCGCGATGACCCTGAGCCAATTGGCCGCCCAGCGGGGATTCGTGACGGTCTCCGACCCGCGTGTGAGCGCGCTGGCGGTCCTGGGTGCGGTCGAGGCGCTCGCTCTGGCGTCGGTCCGCAAGCAGGTGCAGATGGATCCGATCGAAACCAGCAAGAGCCTGATCTCGATCGTGCTCGA
>JABDJF010000076.1 GCA_013002645.1 Myxococcales bacterium | reverse complement strand
TCTCGAGACAGTCAGGAGAGAAACACTCGCTCCTGGCGTCGCCTGAGCAAACCGAGGTCATCATCCCCGAGACCGAGAGCTTTGGAAGTGTCGCCCGCGACTATCTCTCCCTAGGCATCCGACACATCCTCGAAGGCTACGACCATCTCCTGTTCTTGGTGTGTCTCATTCTCATCGCCGGGACCTGGCGTCGAATTCTGATCACGATCACGGGTTTCACGCTCGCGCACTCGGTCACGCTCGCGCTCAGCGCACTCGGGGTCGTCCGGGTTCCCATCCCCGCGGTAGAAGCCGCCATCGCATTGAGCATCGTCTTTTTGGCGGTCGAAATCGTGCGCGGCGACGAGAACAGCCTCACCTACCGCTACCCCATCGCCGTCTCGTCGTCGTTCGGCCTTCTGCACGGCTTTGGCTTTGCGGCAGTGCTCGGCGAAGCCGGCCTACCGCAGACCGAAATCCCGACCGCCCTCCTCTTTTTCAACCTGGGCGTGGAGCTCGGGCAGATCCTCTTCGTTCTCGGCGTCATTGCCGCGTACCAGCTCGTTCGCTTCGCGGGTCGCGCACTTGCGAATCGCGACCTTTCGATCGACGCGCTTCGTCCGCTGCAAGCCCCGGCGGCCTACGCGGTTGGTATCCTCGCCTCCTTTTGGATGATTCAGCGGGTCGCGACATTTTGGACTAGCTGAAACCAGGCGAGCTGGGGCAATCTTCGGAGCATGGCTGCAGTCTCGGGTCGCGACCTTTGCCGGTCACGGAGATGGGTGTTTTTCGCACTCGTAGTTCTTCTCAGCTCAACGTGGCAGGTGAAGCTCGCGAACGCCCAGCATCCGCTCGAGCCGCCAGACACCTCGAGCCCGCGAGACACCCTGCGCACCTTTCTGACGGCGACCGACCAGATGCTGATGCTCGTCCGAAACGAGGGCGCCGGCAAGCGTACCGACAAAGGCCTGCGGCAGCTCGAACAGCTCGACAGCCGGTCCCAGCGCACGCTCGACCTGAGCGAGATCGCGCCCGAGGCCCGGATCAAGGTCGGCCCCGACGTACAGGTCTATCTCTACGAGGTTCTGTCCCGAGTCGAGCTCCCGCCAATGGACAAGGTGCCCGGCCCAGAGGCGATCGAGGCGGACCCAGACCTGAACCAATGGACCTTGCCCCACACGGAGATTGCCATACGCCGTGTCGCCGAAGGTCCACGCCGAGGCGAGTTCCTCTTCGACCGGGAGACCGTCGCCCGTGCCAAAGAGTTCTTCGAGCGCACCGAGGGTTTGCCCTATCGCCGTCAGCCGCCCATCGAAGACTTCGGCTCCTTCCTCGAGGTCTATGGAGGCTGGAACGTGCCGATGGCCTGGGTCGATGCGCTTCCCAACTCGCTGCGAAACGTGGCCTGGGACCTGGCCTGGTGGAAGTGGATCGTGCTCTTGCTTGCAGCCTTGGCGAACGTCGCACTCATTGTGTTCGTGCACCGGGTCACGCGTCGCAAGGGAGAGCCTCGCTCCACATGGGGCTACCTCTTTCGCCTAGCGCTTCCCATGACCGTCTTTGTGTCCGCCGTTTGGTTCGTCCCGTTCGTCTCTGATGAGATCAATGTGACCGGAGCGATCGCAAACGCTCTCCGGCTCTCCAGTACCGCCGTGGCGTACCTGTCCCTTGCGTGGGCGATCTGGCTATTCGCGATAGCGATCGGAGAGTCCATCGCAACGGCGTCGCGCATCCGCGCCGAAAGCCTCGACGCGAGCTTGATCCGTCTGACGTTCCAGGTCATCGGAATGGCGGCGGCTATCGTCCTGATCTTCCGAGGTGCCAGCGAAATTGGGCTGCCGCTCGTTGGGCTCGTCGCGAGCATCAGCATCGGCGGCCTTGCGATTGCGCTGGCAGCTCAGGACACGCTCAAGAGCCTCCTCGGTAGCCTGACGATCCTGATCGATCAGCCCTACCGAGTTGGGGAGAGGATCGCCGCCGGCGGTCACGACGGGGTCGTCGAGCGGATCGGCCTGCGGTCGACTCGAATTCGGCAGCTCGACGGAAACGTGACCTCGATCCCCAACGAGCGCATGGCCGCGATGAACATCGAAAACATCGGGCGGCGAGGCACCATTCGCCGGCGGGCACAGCTTCGAGTCGCCATCGGCACTCCCCGCGAAAAAGTCGAACAGGCCGTACGGATCGTCCGAGAGATCCTGGCGAACCACGAAGGCATGCCCTCGGACAGTCCCCCCCGCGTCTATTTCGACGAGCTCAATCCCGATTCGCTGAGCATCCGATTCTTCTACTGGTACGCGCCGCCCGACTACTGGGCATTTTCCGAGTTCAGCGAACGCGTCAATCTCGAAATCATCCGGCGCTTCGCCGAAGCCGGCATCGTGCTCGCACCGCCCACGTCCACGACGCATCTCGCCGATGAATCCGGGCAGCCCTTGGGTTTGCGGTCGCCAAGCGAAGCTCCGCCGCCAGAAACCTGAAAAGGACCGCGGGCCTTACTCCGGAGCAGGCTCAACCGGCGCAGGCTCGGAAGGCCCGGAGTCCATCTTGCCCCGCTTCTCAGCCTTCTGTGCTTTTTTGTCTCCCCGTTTCCCTCTGCCTTTGCCGATCGGAGGCGGCACCTGGTAGTCCTCCGACAGTGCCGTCACGGCGCCGTCGAGGATCCAGGTGTTGGAATCCGGGAAGTACACGTAGACCGCTTTCTGGTCGCAACCGCGCACCGCGAGCTGTGTAGCCATTTTCCGCGCGCCCTCGGTATCGACGACGTTGAGCTTCAGCTCCTCCTTCGGGCAGCCGAGGTCGAATGCGGCGCGGCGAGTCACCGTCGTGGTTGCACGCTTGTTGTGCTTGCAAGCGGTCGCCGCGAGGACGAGCGCGGCAGCGAGGATGAGACGTATCAACACGCTAGCGGTTATGCACCGTGGCTCGAAAATACGCCAGCGGTTTCTAGCTGCCAGCCCCCGGGGGCTCGTTGGGAGTTTACGATCCATCTCCCTGTCCTGAGATGGCAGCGGCGATATGCAGCCCGACGAGCCTGGCGATGACCACAGCCAGATAAAGAGTGCCAAACGCCCCCTCGAGAACGGCCAAAGGGCGGGCCAGTGCCGACACCGGCAGGATGTCTCCGTACCCCACCGTCGTCAGGCTCACGAGGCTGAAATAGAGGAGCGCGTCGCCAAGCGCCAGGGGCCCCGCGCCGTCCGGAAGTCCCGAAAACGAGCCGGGCTGCTGCAACTCGATCGCTTCGTACACGAAAGAAAACGCGATGGCCGCGAGAAGGTACGCGATCACGGCCCCGAAGATCATGTTGGTGGTTACCTTGCGCTCCACGAAGAGCTGCTTCCCGATGATCACGATCGCGTACACAATCCAAATCACCGTGATCACGGAAGAAACGAGCTCGAACTCGGTGCCTCGCGCAAATACTGCACTCCAGCGGACGAGCAGGGTGAGCGCGGTGAGCGCGAGGAAGGGCCAGCTATGGCCGGCTCGCGCGGCAGCCGAATAGGCACCGGCCACGAGCACGAGGTCAAGCAAGGCCTCGACGATGAATATGGCGCCTGGGCCGGTCGCCGATGGCGCGACGACGATCAAGACAATCAGAAGGAAGAGAAGCCCACTGTAATTGGGCGAGCGGTGCGCGCTCGGCAATAGGGAATCGCGAATTGACATCATGGGGCTAGAGAGCGAGGCTCGCCGCTGCGGAAATGACTGAAGCCGACGGTAACGCCGCTGCGGGGCGCAAGCAACTGAGACGCCTCGAGACGTTTCTCGACGTCGCTTACGCGGTCTTGTTCGTCGATTTCATCATGTACCTCCCCCATACCGAGGACATGGCCTGGACAGAGCTTCCGTACGGCTTGCTGTCGCTCCTGATCGACGACTCCGCCAACCTATTGAGGCTGATTATCGCGGTGGGACTCACCCTGATCTCCTGGAACCTGACCCACAAACTGCTGGGCCCTCTCGATCGAACCAACCCGAGGCACACGCTGCTCGCTCTGTTGCAACTGATTTGCGTTTGCTTGTTCCTCTTTTTCGCGATTGCCGACCCTGCGCTCGAGAGCTTGTCTTCACCGGTTGGGCAATGCCTTTCGCTCGCACTTTCGGGCTTCATCGGCATCGCGGGTTGGTCGTACGCACGCAAGAACGGTCTCGTTCGCGACGACTTGAGCGAAACCGAGAAAGACGAAGTTCCGAGGAACGCGATCATCGAACCCGTGACCGCTTTGTTGAACACTGGATTCGCGTTCGTCTCACCCGGCGCATGGACCGCAGGCTGGTTTGTGATTCCCATGATCTTGGTCAGCGGGCGTGGACGGTTGGAACGCCGGCGGGAACGCGCTAGGGTCGGCGAACGATGAGGCGCTTCTATTCGCTCGTTGCGATCGTGTTTGTCGGGGTCCTGGGCTCGTGCAACTCGGCCAACGTCCCCACAGCGCCGGACCTGCAGCCGGTACTCGACGCGTATGCAAACCCCACCGTCGTGGTCACCAGCGAGATCATGGGCACAGTTGCCGATGGAATCGCCCAGCTTGCCGAGCAGATCCAAGACTCGCAGATTTTCGAGGAGATTTTGAACGTCATCATCGACGTCCAAATGGAGCTCCAAAACGCCACTCCCAGGACTTGTAACGGTGGAGCCAACAATGGCAACGCCTGCGCCGACGGCGCGGATTGTCCCGGTGGTACTTGCGACAGCACCGGTGATCTCGTTTTCGGTGGGGCCTGCAGTGGTGGTACGAATGATGGCGGCGACTGCGCCAACGACGCAGATTGTCCAGATGATGGTCCTGACAATGTAGGTACCTGCAACGGTGGGGTGACCGTCCCAAGTCCCACCGGCGCCATCCAGGTCAACTACGTCTGTCCGGGGTGGGACCAGGAGCAATTCGACGACGGCTACGATGACAGTCCTGACGCCGCAAACGGCTCGATCGATCTGTTCATGACCCTCGACAGCGCTGGGCTCGGGCGTGTTGTTTGGGGCACAGCGACACAATGTCGGTATCTCGTCCCGAACGAGGGGGAAAATTGCGAAGCTTCGGGATGTTCGGAAGCCTCGTACGACGGGGCCGTTTCGCTGGACTTGGGGCCCAATTGGGTCGACGCCAATATCGAGCAAATACCCGTCACGTTCGTCGTGGAAGGCACCATCGGGTTCGACGGCGACGGCTTCCGCATCAACCAGAGCTTTCGCGTGATCCTAGCGGTCGAGTCGGGGCTCGAGATCTTGATAGATATCGGGGATCCGGCCTTGACGGAGACGTTCAACTATTTCTTCATCTTCGAGGGACTCGGTCAGGGCATTCGCGATGCCACCGGCGTCTTCGGGTGCAGCCTACAAGAGAGTGAATGCTTCAACCGAGCTTGCGAGGGCGGTGCCAATGACGGCATCGCCTGCACCATCGATGCGGAATGTCCCGAGGGCACATGCGTAAGAAGCATACTCTTCTCCTGGTAGCGCTCGTCGTCGGCGTGACATCGGCGGGGATGGCGTCCTATCCCAGCTCGGCCAGCGCCTATCACACGTACGAAACGCGACTGCTCGACTCGACGGCCTACAGTCTCCATCGCCGGGAGGCCCGCCTCGGCTTGATGCAACTGGGCTACGGCATCATCGACCAGCTACAGGTCACGACTTACACCATGCCTTGGCTCCTCGGGGCGATCTTTCAGACCGTCGCCCCGAACGTCCATCTCAAGTCGACCTTCTACGACCGCAAACGCCTCGCGCTGGCGGTGTCGGCCGGATTCCTCACAGGCACCGTCGAGCAGCCCGATGATACGCAGATCCGGTATTTCCTGGTTCCGGTCTCGTTCGAAGCGTCCGTGCGGATCAATTCCGACGTCAGCACGCACTTCGGAGTGCGCTACACCGCTGTCGATGGGGATGCGGAAACGCAGCCCGACGGCACCGCAATCGAAGGTACGCTCGTGCTCGATTTCCTTCAGCTCTGGGCGATGGCCGAATGGCGACTCTCTCGCGTGGTCGCCTTCACGTTCACCGTCAGATGGGTGCCCTATGTCAGCGAGCTCGTCCTCAACGGCACGGTCGACGCAGGGAACCCGAACATCCGCGCCGAGCTGCAGGGTGATCTGAGCGCGCTAGAAAACGCGTTCGCCATCATCCCCGGCTTCGTGTTCTCATGGGACCGCGCCAACATCCGACTTGGGGTCGGCTACAGCGATTTCTTCGTCGAGGGTTTCTACGTCGTCGTGCCAGGGGACGTGCTCAGCAACGTCACGTTCGAGTTCGACGTATTCGTTCGGTTCTAGTCCTCTGCGAGTCCTCTTTTGGGGGCCGCCAAAGGCCTGTGCTAGCCTCCGCGCCATGAAACGAACGGTCGCAGCAATCCTGATGGTGGTGGTACTGAGCGCTTGCGCCTCGTCCAAATCGTCGACCAGCGACGGCTCGACGATCGGCAAGGGCATCGACGTCGAAACGATGCGCCCCCCCGAGGCGGCCCAGGTCGTCCAGGAGTTCCAGAAGGCGTACGGCATCCCGCCCATCCCGCCTCCGGAGACGCCGGTGACCTCCATGGCGCAGGTGCTGGAGATCATCCGAGGCGACCGCTTGCCCGAGTACGAGGCAGCGAGGCGATTCGCGGCCGGCAAACAAGGCGCCGAAGCGCTGACTCTTCGGGGCTATCTGGAGCTCTCTTATGCGGGCGCACTGATGACCGCCGCGTGGATTCTGGAACACGAGCGCCGACAAGATCTCACCGAGCTTCGTCAACTGACGAGCAACCGACCACTCGAAGCCAGCGCTGAGGCTGCGGCGGCGGACAAGTCATGGGCCGCGCAGCTCCAGGCCAAGACCGCGGACCTCCGAAAGGTGGTTCGCGCCTTGCGGGTCCTATCCGACGAACCGCTCGTCTCCGGGGCGGACTTGATCAAACAAGCGATTAGCCAAGATCCAAAATCGCAGCTGGCCTACTTGGCCAACGCCAACTACTTCCGCTTGCGCGGCAACTGGCTCGAGTACGATCGCATGATGGGATACGCCGACGAAGGCGCCGAAGACCCGCCCGTTCGAACGTACCTCCGCGCGATGGAAGCCTTCGAACGCTACGTGGACCCGGCCCGCTGCGAAATGCTCCTCAAGCAAACGATCGCCAAACGCCCAGACTTCGTCCGCGCCCAAGCCAACCTCGTCCTCGTCAACGAAAACATCGACGAAAAATACGCCGAGCTCCAAGCCCTCAAACAGCTGAGCCCAAACCACCTAGTCGTCCGCCTAGCCGGCTCGATGATCGAAGAAGAACACCAAACCAGCCAAGAGCTCAAAAACGCCCTCTAGGGACACGCTCCCCCTCCAAAAAACTTATGATTCCGATGGTTTGAGGGGTACACCGCGAAAACGCAATACCGATTGGGTTTTCGCGGTGTGCCTCTTAAGTAGCTGAAATTATGTGTGTTTTAGGGGGTGAGCGTGTCCCCTAGGGGGGGATGGGGCGGAGGGTGATGGTGATTTTGGTGAGGCCGCGGGAGAGGTCGAGCTGGATGTCGTGGGGGAAGTGGTCTTCGGCTTGGACGGTCATGAGGTGGATGCCGGGGGCGAGCGCTTTGGGCTCTTGGGAGAGGACAGTGGCGCGACCGAAATAGTGGCCGTCGATGTAGACCGAAGCGTTTGGCGGGGTCGTGATGATTTGCAGCCTCGCCGGCTCCGGCGCGACGGTGTTGTTG
>JABDJF010000046.1 GCA_013002645.1 Myxococcales bacterium | reverse complement strand
TGCAAGAGACGTACGGATATCCCGCCCTCAGCGCCGAGGCGAAGGCGAAGATTCTCGGGCTGAACGCAGCGGAGGTCTACGGCATCGACGTAGCTGCGACGCGTTGCGCGATTGCAGAGGACGATGTGTCGAACGCAAAGCTGGCCATCGACGAGGACCCCGCGCTCAGGCGACCGTCCTACCGTCGAGCTGGGCCGCAGAGTCGGCGCGAATTTCTCAGCTATCTGCGGCTGCACGAAGGGCAACCCGGATAGCGCGTCAGCGCGTCAAAGCCGAGCGAAAGTCTGCAGCGTGGCCTTGGACCGGTTCAGTGTGTAGAAGTGGATGCCTGGGGCGCCGTTCGCCAGCAGGGCACGGCATTGTTTCGCCGCGAACCTCACGCCTGCTCGAAGCGCGACATCGTCATCATCCCCGGCCTCGCGGAGTGCGTCTTCGAGCTCGGCGGGGATGCTGGTTCCCGGTGAGAGCGATGCGATGCGCTGCAGGTTCGTCAAGTTGAGCACTGGCATGATTCCCGGAACCACGGGGACTTCGATCCCCTCTGCACGAATCCGCTCGACAAAGCTCCAATATTTGTCGTTGTCGAAAAATAGCTGGGTGATTAGAAACTCTGCGCCGGCCTCGACCTTGAGCTTGAGATTCTGAATGTCGGCGGCAAGGCTCGACGCCTCGTGGTGCTTCTCCGGGTAGCAGGCCCCGCCGAGCCCAAGCGAAAACCGTTCCCGAACGAAGGCGGCGAGCTCGTTTGCGTGAGCGAAGCCCCCTTCGACCGGCGTCCAGTCGGTCGCACCCTTCGGCGGATCGCCGCGCAAGGCCAAGATGTTGTCGATGCCATGGGCCCGCATGTGCCGCAGGGTTCCCTCGAGCTCGGCCTGCGTGGTTCCGGTACAGACGAGGTGGGCCATGGCGGTGAGCCCAAACTCTTTTTGCAGCTCGATCGCCAAGTCGGCCGTTCGCTCCCGCGTCGTACCTGCAGCCCCACAGGTGATGGACACGAATCCCGGTTTCATGGCCTGGAGGCGTTCGACAGCCCGAAAAAGTGCGTTGCGCCCCGCGTCGTTCTTCGGTGTGAAGAATTCGAGGGAGTAAACCGGCCCAACGTTGGCCGCATATAAGTCCGCGATACGCATGGCGCCTCTCTATACGAGCAAGCCTCGCCTGAGGGCAAGACGACCCAGGAGAAGAAGCAACAGGAGCGGAAACACCCCGAGCTCGGCGATGCTCCCATTCCCGACGCTGCAGCCTCCACCATTGCCAGTCTCCGTACCCGTACCCGTGCGCGGGCCAGCGTCAGCGTCAGTGCCAGCGTCGGCGTCAGTGCCAGCGTCGGCGTCGGTGCCAGCGTCAGGGTCGGTGCCAGCGTCCGGCGGGGTTCCCGCTTCGCGGAGCACCAGGTCGGCGCACTGGTAGTAGATGTCATTGCCCGGCGTCGTGTACGGCGGCTTGTCGTACATCACTTGAATGACTTGAAGCGTACAATTGTCGCAACTCAGATCCGGCAGGGTGACGGTTGCCACGTAGTCACGTTCCCCTTCGCCCTTGTCGGTGATGTCGTCGAGGAGGACGGTGTCGTTGGAGTAGAGCTCCATCATCGTTGCGGGATCCACGAAATCGTCGTCGCCTTCGTCGTCGAACGCAATTCGATAGTGCCCTGGGTGGTCGACATATTCGTCCCAACGCACCTCGATCGTCTCGCCGGGCTCGTAGTACGTCACGTTGGCCGTCCGTTCGCCGCCGGCGACTCCGCAGGGACCGGTCTTGAGGGTGTCAGGGCCGTAGCGCGATGCGGGGACGTCCAGACCCAGGTGGGCGCGCGCTTCCGCCGGCGAGATCGCCGCGACGGCAACGAAGAGCGCGAGGCACGAACATCGCATTGAAACATCCTAGCGTAGCGATAGGTGGCCGGCACATCGCAGCGCCGACTTGCTCGCTTCGTCGTCACGGGCCAAACCTGGCTCCATGTTGCGGACTGCTCTGACCCTCATAATTCTCGTGGCTGTGCCGGCGTGTAAGGGCTCGAAGCTCAATGAGGCAAACTGGAAGGCGGCAGGAGCCGAGGCGGTGCTGCCGTTGAAGAAGAGCCTCAAAGGGGCACTGGTCAGCGGGCTCGAGAACGGACCCGTTGCGGCGATTTCGACGTGCCGAGTCGAGGCGCCAAGGCTCGCCGCAGAAGCGAGCCTCGGTGGCGTGAAAGTCGGACGGGCCAGTGGGAAGCTTCGCAACCCGAGCAATGCGGCCAAGCCTTGGATGCAACCGATCCTCGACATCTACGAGTCGGAACCCGAGCGCAGAGAACCGGCGGTCGTCGCGATCGACCAGAACACAGTCGGCTATGCGGAGCCGATATTCATGCAGCCGCTCTGCGTCACCTGCCACGGCGCGACCCTCGCACCAGACCTTCAAGCGAAGCTCCGTGAGCTCTACCCGACCGACCAAGCGACGGGATACGCCGCGGGCGATTTCCGTGGCATCTTTTGGGCTGAGCTTCCCCGCAACTAGCCTGCCGCCGGGCTCAGCCCATCGCGGCGACGCGCTCGGGCTCGATGTAGTAGAGGACGCGGACTTCGCCCGGCTGTCGGAAAGGGTATTCGTCGACCCCCATGTACTTCTTCGCCATTCGGTTGATGTGTTCGTCCGCGCCTTCAGTGGTGATCCTTGCGACGCGGCCACGAATCATGAGCGAGCGGTAGGGGTTCTCCGGGTCGGTGACGGAGATGGCGACTCGGGGGTCGCGGCGGACGTTCCGGTCCTTGAGCCGTCCTTCAGCTGTGTTGACCAGGATCGTTGGCCCGTCGGTGTCGACCCAGACTGCGCTCGAATGCGGGCTACCGTCGGTCATCAAGGTCGATAGATGCGCGAAAGCGGGTTTGGCGAGAATGTCGGCATGGGATTCGGGTATCGTTTTCATGAAAATTCTCCTGTGGCCTCTGCGTTGCGGGCCTGCGGCGACGTCTCGGTCGGAAACGGCTGCTCCATGGTACAAGGGCCCAAGCAACGGTGGAAGCGCCAATGCAGAGTCATTTTTTCAATCGCTACGTCGAGCTCGACCCGTTTCTCGATGAGACGGACGCGCGATCGCTGGTCCAGCTCTGTGAGGATTTCGGTAGCTACGGCATGTACTCCGAGGAGGGCCTCAACGATGGCATCGGAGAGGGTCTGCCGCAGCGCTTCGACGCCGCCTTCAACTTCGTACGCACCGGCGGCCGGTTGGGCCTGCGCGACAGCGATCTGGGAACGCTGGTGGCCCGCACCAACTACTTCCGAGAAACGTACGCCTACGGGGATGAGATTTTCGCGCCCGGCATCGAGGCGCTGTACCAGAACCAACGCTTGATTGAGGCTGCCCGAGAAATTTTCGGCCGCCCCATCATCGAACCCGCCATCGTCTATGCAAACCTCCTGCTTCCTGGGCAGGAGCTCGCCGTCCACACCGACGTCCCCGAGTTCCGAGGGCTGAATCGGAAGCTGCACCCGCAGTGGCTCATCGTCGTCGCGCACCACTCGGGCCTCTTCGACGACTACCGAATGCCGATCGCAACCTCCGTTTCCTGGTACCAGGACACAAACGGTGGCGAGTTCGCGTTCTACCCAGACGGCATCGACGCCCCCGCGCGCGCCTATGACGTGCACTTCAACACAGCGGTCATCATGGACACCGATAGCGTGTTTCATGGTGTCGATCGGGTGACGGAGATCGAGCGGCCCATTCCGAAACTGCTTCCCCGCATGCGCCTCTACCCCGAAGGCGACGGCAACTGGGTCGTGCGCGACGGGGACGAGCAAGTCGATCGTTATCGATGGGAAGACATGCGTTTTTCGATCTCGTGGAAGGCCTATTGCTTCAGCAGTGAGTCCGAGCGCGACGCCTGGCGAAACCGGACGAACGACTTGGACGCAAACACCGTGCTCGACACCCTCTGCGCCGACCTGAAGAAGCGCGGCCGCATCCAAAGCGACCGTCCTTCGAACCGCGCGCTCGCGGAGCTGCTGGTCGACCAATACGTGAAATTTCCTCTGCCTTCGATGAGTTGAGGCCGGTCCGGGCGGCGCACGGGCGTAGACACGGGCAAGCTGGTACACCTCCGCCCAGATGGGTTTCTACGATCGCCACATCCTTCCCCGGGCTATCAACGTCGCTTGTTCGTCCAAGCCAAACATGAAACAGCGGGAGAA